>JAYSVA010000306.1:0-7445 GCA_043718785.1 Hyphomicrobiaceae bacterium | reverse complement strand
GATTTTTTAAAAATACACAGTCGTCTGTTGTTTGTGTAATCGTCTGATATTTATTGATTTTTCGTTACGCCGAATCACTTGTGTGCATGCCGTAGCCCTCCGGGGCCGAAGTCTGGCTCACGCGGCAATGGATCGTATATAGGGTTGCAGCCTTCAGCGAGTCCTGCCCGGATGACGTCTGCACAAGGTCAAAAGCGAACCTGAACTTCGCACGCCGATGACGGACGGTCTAGTCAGAAAGCGGCCGTTGCTGAGGCGCTGCTTGCCATCGCGTTCGCTGGGCCTGTACGCTGTCGTCGCGGCGGGGCGAACGGTGGAAGGATGTCACGGTGGCGGTGGAACGGGTTGAGACGCTGATCATTGGTGGCGGGCAGGCCGGGTTGGCGATGAGCGAGCAGCTCAGTCAACGTGGGCGGCCTCACGTGGTCGTGGAGCGGCATCGGATTGCCGAACGTTGGCGCTCGGAGCGGTGGGATGGGCTGCACGCCAACGGCCCGGCCTGGCACGATAAGCTGCCCAGTCTCGAGATCGCGGGCGTTGATCCGGATGGCTTTGCCACCCGCGAGCAGATGGTCGATTACTTTGTCGCCTACGCCGACCGGATTGCGGCCGCGCTCCGCACGGGTGTCGCGGTGACAGCCCTGCATCGGCAAGACGACGGGGCGGGCTTCCGGGCTGAGACGTCGGCGGGCGTGATTGAGGCCACTAACGTGGTCGTGGCGACAGGCCCGTTCCAGCGGCCACTGATTCCGGCCCTCGTAGCAGCGGATGGCGGGCTGAAGCAGATGCACTCCAACGCTTATCGCAATCCCGCGCAACTGCAGGCGGGTGCTGTGCTGGTGGTCGGAGCCGGGTCATCGGGCGCGCAGATTGCCGATGAGCTGGTGCGGGCCGGGCGGCGCGTCTTCCTCTCGGTTGGCCCGCACGAACGGCCGCCCCGGCGCTATCGCGGGCACGATTTCTGCTGGTGGTTGGGCCGCCTCGGCAAGTGGGAAGCCAAAGCCCGCGATCCCGCGATGGAGCACGTCACGATTGCCGTCAGCGGCGCTTACGGCGGCCACACCATGGATTTTCGGCGGCTGGCGTCACGCGGCGTTACGCTGTTGGGTCGCGCCGACAGTTTTCGCGACGGGGCGATGCATTTCCTGCCCGATCTCGCCAACAATCTGAACCAAGCTGATGCCTACTATCTGGCGCTGCTGGACGAGGCTGATGCTTATGCCGCACGCGAAGGCCTCGACCTGCCGCTGGAGCCTGAGGCACGTCTGGCGGCAGCAGAACCGCTGTGCGTCAGCGATCCGATCCACCAGCTCAATCTGGCCGATGCGGGCATCACCACGATCATTTGGGCGACGGGCTACGCCCTCGATTTCGGCTGGGTCAAGATGGACCTGTGGGACGAACGCGGCCGACCGGTGCATCAGCGCGGCGTCACCCAGGTGCCAGGGCTGTATTTCTTAGGGCTCAGCTTTCTGTCGCGGCGGGCCTCCAGTTTCATTTTCGGTGCCACCGACGACGCCGCGCATTTGGCAAACCACATCGCTGGCCGGGTGTAACTGCGATCCCGCCGCCAGTCCGGGCATAGCCCACGTGCATCTGCCGCACTTGTGCGCAGGCCCGCAAGGTCTGCTATGTGGGCGCTAACGCGGAACGCATTGGCTCGGGGATTCTCATGACATCGACACCACAGGAACCAGGCCGACTGGAAGATCAGCGCCTGCTGACCGGCTTTGGCCGCTATGTCGCCGACCTGAAGCTGCCGGGGGTGATGCACGTGGTCTTCGTGCGCTCGCCACATGCCCATGCTGATGTGGTCGCTATCGATGTCGAGGCCGCGCGGTCCGCCGCGGGCGTGGTGGCTGTGCTCACGGCTGATGACCTGAAAGCTGATGGCATCGGCCTGCTGCCGTGCGGCGTCGACCAGAAGCGGGCTGACGGGACAAAGGCGTATCAGTCGCAACGTCCCCTGCTGATTGGCGTTGGCGGACGGGTGCGCACGGTGGCCGAGCCGGTGGCAATGGTGATTGCGGACAGTCCGCGCGCCGCCCAGGACGCCGCCGAACTGGTCAGTGTCGATTATAAAGAACTGCCGGTTGTAACAACGACCTTGGCGGCCCAGCTGCCGGGCGCGTCGTCCGTATGGCCTGAGGTTGGCGATAACGTCGCCTACCTCTGGAGCAAAGGTGACAAGGCCAAGGCCGATGCGGCGTTCGCTGGCGCGGCCCACGTTGCCCACCTGAAGTCCCATGTCACGCGCGTCAACGCCAACTCGCTGGAGCCGCGCGGCAGCTTAGCGCTGGTCGATGACCAGGGGCGTACAGTCATCCACATTTCCCACCAGGGGCCATGGGCGCTACGCAACGGCATCGCTGCTATGTTGAAGCTGCCGCCGGAGAAGGTCCGGGTGGTAACCGGCGATATCGGCGGTTCGTTCGGCATGAAAACCGGGGTGTCGCCTGAAGATGTGCTGCTGCCGTGGGCGGCGCGCCGCATTGGCCGGCCGGTGCGCTGGATCGCCGAACGCGTCGAAGGTTTCATGACAGATGATCATGGCCGCGATGTGCAAGTTGACGCGCAGATGGCCCTCGACAAGGACGGCCGAATTCTCGGCATCAAGGGCAATCTCGATATCAACATCGGCGCCTACCTGTCGGGTCGCTCCAGCGGGCTGTTGAACAACATCGGCGGCATTGCTGGCGTCTACACCGTCGGCGCGATCGCGGTCGACATCCAGGCGGTTTACACCAACACCCAGCCGACCGCGCCGTATCGCGGTGCCGGCCGGCCTGAGGCGACCTATGTGGTTGAGCGGCTGATCGATATCGCCGCCGCTGACATGGGTCTCGACCCGTTCGCGCTGCGCCAGAAGAACCTGATCCCGGCGTCGGCAATGCCTTACAACACGGGGTTCCAGTTCACCTACGATTGCGGCGAGTTCGCCGAGAACATGAAGGCCGCCGCCGAGCTCAGCGATCTCGCCGGTTTCGCCGCGCGGCAGGCCGCCTCCAAGGCCAAAGGGAAGCTGCGCGGCGTCGGATTTGCCAACCCGATTGAGGTCGCGGGTGGGCCGTTCACGAAGCCGGGCCGCGACACCGCCTCGATTAAGGTCGCGGGCGATGGCAGCGTCACGCTGAACGTTGGCGTGATGTCGACCGGGCAGGGGCTCGAAACGTCGATGACGCGGTTGGTGGCTGAGCGGTTGGGCGTGCCGATATCTGCCGTCCGCTACCAGCAAGGCGACACCGATTACCTCGCCCACGGACGCGGCAGCGGCGGCTCCAGCGCCACCGGCGTCGGCGGTGCTGTGGTCGCCCAGAGCGCTGATAAGGTGATCGCCACCGCTAAGAACTTGGCGGGTGAGCTGCTCGAAGCCGCGACCGCCGACATCGCGTTGCAAGCGGGCCGGTTCAGCGTCATCGGTACCGACCGTTCGGTGGGCTGGGCCGATGTCGCCCGCGCCGCCGAACAGCAGAAGGATACCGGCCTATTCGAGCTCGCCGATTGGCAGCCAGAGGGGGTGACCTTCCCGAACGGCTGCCACGTTTGCGAAGTCGAGGTCGATCCGGTGACCGGCGAAACCGCTGTGGTCGGCTACACCGTCGTGGAAGATATCGGCCGGGTGCTGAACCACCAGTTCGCGGAAGCGCAGATCCACGGCGGCATCGCCATGGGTGTCGGCCAAGCGCTGTTCGAACGCATGGTCTACGACGGCGACAGCGGCCAGCTGATGACCGCCTCGTTCATGGACTACACCATGCCGCGCGCCGACGACGTGACGCAGATCAAGTTCGCCAGCCGCGAAGTGCTGACCAAGGTCAATATCCTCGGCGTCAAGGGCGTCGGCGAAGCTGGCACCGTCGGCTCGCTGGTGGCCACCGTCAACGCCGTCTGCAACGCCCTCCAGCCGCTCGGCGTCCGCCACATCGAAATGCCGCTGACGCCCGATCGGGTGTGGGCCGCGATTCAGGCGGCGAAGGGTTAGCCCGGCGACAGCACGTGGATGACGCGGGCGGCGACCATTTCTTTTACTTTGGCGCCGTAGGCGGCCATGTGTGGGGCGCTAGCGTGGGCGGCGAGGTCAGCGGCGGTGGCCCACTTCTCGATGACGACGAAGGTGTCCGGCCCGAGTTTGGTCTGGATCGGCCCGATGCCCGGCGCGTCGACGGCGGGGCCATATTCGATGCAGCCCTTTTCAGCCAGCACAGCCGGAATGTTGGCATGGAAAATCTTCAGCACAGCGTCGCGCTGGCCTGGTTTCGTCGTGATCATGGCAAGAACGTGGATCATGGGGTGTCCTTTGTGGAGCGCCCCGACGTTATAGACGCGTTGGGACTGGTCCCGCTAGCCGTTTTGACGGGGACTAAAATAGTTGGTTCAAAAAGTTGCCCGTTAACTATATCAGTTTGCAGATTGTCTCTTGACCAGCGTGACGCTCCATGCTAGCTTTTTGATAGGCTGCAGAATGGTGAGAAATCCCGGCACGCCTACCTTAAAACTCGCGCGTTGATCAGACCTAGTTGGACGTAGGTTGGGTCAAGCCCGCTTGCGCGACCCAACATCCACGGGTGGTGGCAAAAGCTTGGTCGGAACCACCCGTAAATGTTGGGTCGCGCGAAAAGCTTGACCCAACCTACGTCCAGCTAGAGCCGCCAGGCCTGTGTACGGGTTCAAACCTCGCCCTTGTCGATTTTGGCTTGCATGGCGGCTTCGCGTTCGGCCACGGCTCGTTCGCGCAGGTAGTCTTCGGTGGTTTTGGCGGGGGGGCGGGCGGTGCCAGCGTAGGGGTCGAAACCGGCGTTGGTCATGGCTTCAATGCGGCAGGTGTCGCACTTTTTGATCAGGTCAATGCGGGCGTTGTGTTCGCCGGAATACATCCAGTGCTTGTCCTTCAGCTTGGCGGTGATCCGGTCGATGGTTGACTTGACGCCGAACGCCGTGCCGCAGGTGATGCAGTGGAACGGCTCCTCCTGCTTGACGGTGGCGCGGCCCTGTTCGAAGGCGGCGAAGTCGATGCGGGGGGCGAGCGTGATGACCTGTTCCGGGCAGGTCGCCGCGCACAGGCCGCATTGCACGCACAGGCTCTCGTCGAACGACAACAGGGGCCGGTCGGCAGCGTCGCTGAGGGCGCTGGTCGGGCAGGCGGAGACGCAGGACAGGCAGAGCGTGCAGTCGGCGGTTTTGATATCAAGCCCACCAAGGGCGGCACCCTTCGGCAGGGCAATGCGTGGCGGTTGGGTGGGGGCGACGCGATGCAGCTCGCGCAGTGCCAGTTTCATGATGTCGCGCTTGGCCCCGATGGCGGCGAAACTGGCGCGGGCGCGGGCAGGTTGGGCGGCAGCGGGCGGGCGCAGGGCGGTGGCGAACGCATCGGGGTCGTCGGTCTGGATCAGGGCGACGGCGTCGCTGCCAAGCCCGAGGCCAGCCAGGATGGCGTTGGTGGTGGTGATGGTCTGATGCAGCCCAGCGATATCGTGACGGGGTTTGGCGCGGGTTAGCAGGCGGACGCGGCGGATGCCATAGGCGCTGGCCGCCAACAGCGTTTCGACGCCGATCTGGGTGACTTCGTTGACCTCCAGCGGGATGACGTTGGCGGGCAGGCCGTCGCCGAACCGGGCGGTGGCATCGATCAGGGCTGAGCCGTGGTCGCGGTCGTGCAGCAGCAAGTCGGCCCCGGTTCCGCCCGCGTCGTAGTAGGCGACAGCGCCGGCGCGGATCTGTTGGAGCAGCACGTCAACGGGCGGTACGGCGTAGGCGGCGGCACCGGTCGGGCAGGCGGCCGCGCACTGGCCGCAGCCCTCGCAGATGGCGGGATCGATGCTGACGGCGTTGCCATTGGGGGTGATGGCGCCGACCGGGCACAGGTCAAGGCAGCGGGTGCAGCCGACTTTGCGTGAGCGGCTGTGGGCGCACAGATCGGTGGTGAAGTCGATGTAGCGGGGTTTGTCAAAGGTGCCGGTGAGGTCGGCGGCTTTCAGCAGTAGCTTCTGCAACCCGAGCGCATCCGTGGGGGCGGCACGGAGGTAGCCTGCCCGCATGTCGGCGGCGGTGACGAGGGGCTTGCCGCCGGTCAGGTCTATCAACACGTCGGCCTTGGAGACGGCACCGTTGGTGGCCTTGCCGAAGGCCAGCGATTTCCGCGACGAGGGGGCCGGGGCTGCGAACCCGTCGATCTTGATTTCGAACGCGCCGAGGTGGCCTTTGACGGCGATGATGCGGCCTCGCCGGATCGGGAAGTCCATGCTGGCGGGTGGGGTTACGTCGTCGCCTGCGTCTGACAGCAGCACGGTGATATCGAGCCGGTCCTTCAAGGCTATGGCGGCTTCGAGGGCGACGGCCCCTGGGCCGTAAATCAGGGTGACGCCGTCGGAGCGCAGCGTGATGGCGGTCGGCGCGGGTGTAGGGATGGCGGCCATGGCCAGCAGGGCGGCCATTTTCGGCGCGGCTTTAGCGGCTTCGGAGGACCACCCGGCGGTTTCGCGGATGTTGACGAAGGTCAGGCTGGCCCCCAGCGTGTCACCCTCGGCGACGTCCTCGAACAGCGCGCGCTGGGCGGTGCAGGCGACGGTGACGCGGCCACTGCCAGCGGCTTTGCGGAACAGGTCCAGCTCAGGTCCGCATAGGTGCTTGGCGGCGACAAGGCGGGCCCCTTTTGCCGCCTTGGTCAGCACGTCGAGGTTGAGCGGCATCGACTGCTCGCAGGAGCAAACGAGAATGGTGCGGTCTGTTTTAGGTGGGGTAGCGGTGGTCATTGGGCGAAATTTTCCGACGGGCGTGGTGTCGGCGGTGTTGCCGATGGATCGCCCGAACTATAGAGGTTTGGCATGAGTACGGATACCGATAACCAGAAACTTGACCTGCCGCCAGGGTTTCGCGCGATCACGCTGCGGGAATACCGCGATGCGTTTACCGATGCGCAGGCCCTCGCCGCCGCGGAGGGTGCCGGCACGCTGGTGTGGGTGCGGCGGTTCGATACGGTCGAGGCGGCGGTGGTGCTGGAGCCGGAGATGCCGTTGGCGGCGGCGCGGCTGGCGCTGTACGCGGGCATGAATGCGGCGGCGGATGCGCTCGGCCAGTTCTGCCCGCCGGAAAAGCCGCTGGAGTTCACCTGGCCTGACCAGATGCTGCTGGATGGCGGCATCATTGGTGGCTGTCGGCTGGCTTGGGCACCGGACACAGCTGAAACCGATATTCCGGACTGGCTAGTGCTCGGCGTGTTCATCCGCTGCACCGTGCAGATGTCGGCGTTGCGCACCTTCGACAAGGGCACCAGCCTGGAGACCGAGGGTTTTGAGATCATGGATGGCAAGCACATCCTGGAAAGTTTTACCCGCCATCTGCTGGCAGGGTTTGATGGCTGGCAGGCCACTGGCCCGAAGGCGATGTGCGAGCGCTATCTCGGGCGGCTGACCGAAGCCAGAGGCGTCAAGCGCGGGCTCGACGTCAAC
>JAYSVA010000305.1:0-1504 GCA_043718785.1 Hyphomicrobiaceae bacterium | reverse complement strand
AGCTCGAAGCCGTCACGGATTTTGACGATTTGGGCGGCGGTTTTCAGTACGGCGGTTTCGTCCATCGTGCCGTCAAACGGGCAATGGAACGAGGTGGATAGCCCGATCCGCAACGTCATCTTATTGTCAGGGTCGATCTCAGCCAGCGTTGCTTTCAGGTCGGCAATCGACACAACCGTCGGGCGGCGGACATTGCTGCGGTTGTGCGCGTCCGACATCGAGATCACGAATTCGATGGCGGTGACACCGAGCTCCAGCGCCCGTTTTGCGCCCTTAGCGTTCGGCACCAGTGCCATCCCCATGACGCCCTGACGCTTCAGCTGGTCGCCGAGCGACGTCACCACATCAGCCATATCGCGCATCTGCGGGATTGCCGCCGGGCTAACGAACGAGCCGATCTCCATCCGCTTGTAGCCCGCGCCCACCAGCGCTTTGATCAGCGCCACTTTCGTCTCAGTCGGCACGAACGGTCCGATGTTCTGCAACCCATCACGCGGGCCGACTTCAACGAGTTCAACGTGGTCCATGGTGGTATCCGTTTGTCTGCGACGATCTGAGCCACACATTCCACAGCCCTCTGCATTCGGCAATACTGGCGAGTCCCGTCCCGCGCTAGACGCGTTCCGGCTATGCAGCCGCCACTCACCCCTTTGGCCGACCGAACCCGAATATCGACCGCAGATCACGCTTGGGTTTGGCTTGCTCAGCGGCGGCTGTCTCGGAGCCTGGGAAACGCCGCTGCCAATTCAGCGGCACTTCGATGCGTTGCGCCGTCGTGCCATCCCAGTTTGGCTTCAGCCCGTGTGCCGTCAAAACAGCCACAATCTCGCGGGCAACATTGATACTGTCGACGTCATCATCGATGGCACCATAGCTGAGGTAGATCGCACCGCCTTCCACTGCGCGGTCCGTGTCTTGCTGATGGAAGAATGTAACCCCGCGCACCTCTGTCCCAGCGTCTTTCGCATCGGCGACTTCGCCACCGATTTCGGCAAATCCACAATTCTGGCAACAGGCGAAATCTTGCCGGGCAACAATTCCAGCCGCTTCGAGTTTGGCAAACGCCGCGTCAAGCCGGTCGCACTCAGTTACCTCAGGCCAGTCCGCCTGCACCTTAAGCTGGTGCTGAATAGCTACATCAACCCTTGCTGGCAGTTCCGCGATCAGGGCGTCGGCATCGCCGTCCGCCATGGCTTCGGGATCGTCCTCGTCGCGATGTGCGATAAAGTCGGTCATGCGTTCAATAACCGTCGCACGATCATCATAGCCGCCAGCAACCAAGCGCTTGAGGCGGCCATTGATGCCACCCGCTGATTGTTCGTCGTGGCTCACATACGCCTCCGTGACTCAGGCCGCCTTTGGCGCATTACGGCGTTTCGGCGCTAGCCCAGCCAGCTTGAGAAAGTTCGCCAGCAGATCGTGGCCGTGCTCAGAGGCGATGCTTTCCGGGTGAAACTGCACGCCATGAACGGGGTGCGTCTTGTGCTGCAACCCCATGATGATG
>JAYSVA010000304.1:0-7445 GCA_043718785.1 Hyphomicrobiaceae bacterium | reverse complement strand
ATGGGGCGGCAGTCATGATTGCTCCAATGCAAAGTACCGTGCCATTCGCTCATGCTTTGCCAATGATTGAACTTTGACCGTGCCACAAAACGAAAATGGGTGGAACCATTGGTTCCACCCATTTGTCGGTCGCCAAGGAAAAACTCGCGGTTCAGGCCTGCCAGACGGCAGTAACCGGCTGGTTCGCCCATGCGCGTGGTGTGATCATCTGTCCGGCACGGATCAGGTAGATTTCATCTTCGGCAATGCCGATGTCCTTGAGCAGTGAATCGTCCATTACTGCAAGTTCGGCGCGGAGATGGCGTTCAGCAGCGGCCTTGCGAGCGTTGGTGATCATGGTCGACAGGGCCGCAAGCGCCGTGCGGCCGACTGACGGTTTCGGCTCGGACATTGTTGTTGGGGTGGAAAGATCGGCAATAAACAGTCCGGAGATCGGTCCCATAGGGAAGTGTCCTTAGAATGAGTCGCGCGCAAGCACTTGACCCGCAGTTGCGCGTTTTGTGCATGCAAACACGACGAGGGTGAAAGGCATCAGCGGGCGGATTGCGATAGTATCAATTCCGAGGGCTGGCCCGGGTGGGGTCAAATCGGCATTCCAACTATTGTTTGATTCGCGCGAGCTGCATAACGCTGCAACGACCAACACGTCATCGGTGTCTAATAACCGACGCTTCGCAACTGCGAAAGATTTCATTTTGCAGCGCAGCAATGCTATGGCGGCATGCAATTTAGGCATGAAAATCCATTCATTATCAGAGTCTTAATAATGCTCTAATCGCGCCACATTTCCGGCGTTCCTGGCCCGATTGTATTGTCAGTGTTAGTTTCGTGTATTCGATGGGCTTGATTGTCCTAACTCTGTCATCAAATACTGGCATTGCGAACACAAAGTGGGACCAACCAGGGGGTGACATCTATGACGACGCCAGCTCGGGAACTTGTTGGGACAGCTCGCTTGAACAGCGGAGTAATGCGCCGCAGTGGACGCGAGAAACGTACGGCAGCAGAACTGCGTCCGGTGATGGATCAAAACGGCATCCGCCGTATCGCGCCGTCAGGCATCAGCTACGGCACACTTGGCAGTCTCGACGTACGGTTGTGCCGGCGTCGTGCTGACGTCAGGCTGGCCCAGGCCCTGCGCTATGACGTGTTTTATCGCGAGATGGCAGCGGTACCCTCAGCCCTGGCGCGGCATCGCGGCCGCGATGAGGACCGCTACGATGCAGTTTGCGACCACCTTCTGGTGTTTGATACCGCACAGGACGTAGCTGCTTCGGCATTGTCCAAGCGGCGGGCTGAGCAGGTCGTTGGCACCTATCGGGTGCTGCGCCAAGATGTGGCCGAGCGGCGGGGCGGTTTCTATACCCAGGGCGAATACAACGTTCAGCCCTTGATCGACGCTAACCCGCAACTCCGGTTCATGGAGCTAGGGCGTAGTTGCGTGCGGGCGCCGTACCGGACAAAACGCACGGTTGAACTGCTCTGGCACGCGCTGTGGGGCTATGCCCGGCAACACAAAATCGATGTGATGATCGGCTGTGCGAGTTTTGCTGGCGTTGATCCGGCTGCCCACGCGATGGCGCTCAGTTTTCTGCACCACTACCGGCTTGCGGGTCCGGAATGGCGGGTGCGGGCCCATGATCAGCACTTCCAGACCATGAACTTGATGCCGAAGGATCAGATCGACGTGAAGGCGGCTGTAAAGGCGCTGCCGCCGTTGATTAAGGCCTATCTGCGGCTCGGTGCGGTGATTGGCGATGGTGCTTACGTTGACCACCAGTTCGGCACAATCGATGTCTTCATCTGTCTGCCAGTGTCGCTGATCGATCCGCGCTATTTCGCCCATTTCGGCGCTCCGGATGAGGCTCAACTGAAGACGTCCGTCGGCGCCACTCTGGTCACGACCTAGGCCACCATATCTAACGAAAATAAATTGCGATTTAGGGGAAAAACTTATCCCCGCCCCTCCGGCGTATGAGATCCTATCTGTGTTCTGCCTAAGGTCGGCGCGTGCTCGGCAAAGCGCGTTGACTGAGGGTAGGGCCGCGATGGTGATAGGATGAAGCCGCTTTCTGGGGCCCCAGAATGCATCCTGCCACCATCGTGACGTGCTCTTTGACATCGTGAATAGACCGGGCGCGGTTTACGCATCAACGCAGGAGCACCCCTCCGCAGCGAACGATGAGTTATGTCCGTTACCGGTGTTTATTGCGGCCCTTTTGCTTCTTTGTCTCGGGCGGGCGGGCGGTAGTTTTTGGCGGAAGTTGCACCGGAGAAATAGGCGCTGGCGGCGGGGCTGGCGTTGCTTTGGCTGCCGCCGCCGCCACGGGGAGGGTGTCCGTTGTTGCTTCTACATCTGCGGTTGGTAGGCCAACGAGCAGGCTTTTGATTTCCAGTGCCATGAAGGCTGCGACGGCTGCAAATACCAGCCCGATCATGATCGAGGCGATGCCATCGGCAATGGCGATACCGCCAAGATCCGTCAGCAAGATGCCGATCAAGGCGACGACCAGCCCGGCAAGTGCGGCGATGTTTTCCAGCAGAACCGTGAAAACTGCTGGATTTTTAGTACGTTGCAGCGCCGAGATTGAGGTTTCGCCTCCCCCAACTTGGTAGAACGATTTCATGGTCTGCAGGGTTGCGAAGCCTACGATCACCAGCGCGACACAGAGAACGAGATAGT
Organism: Hyphomicrobiaceae bacterium; assembly: GCA_043718785.1. GTDB lineage: Bacteria > Pseudomonadota > Alphaproteobacteria > Rhizobiales > Hyphomicrobiaceae > JAYSVA01. Next base: position 4,762 of record JAYSVA010000304.1, on the reverse strand, counting down.
TCATGCCCGGATTGGTGATGGGGACGGGGCGCAGGACTTTGTCGATGCCCTCATAGATCGATACGCCGGCGCCGAGTGAGAACAGCAACACGGCAACGACAAACGACCAGAAGTATAGTTCCTTGGTGTAGCCGAGCGGATGACGGGCATCTGCCGGGCGCTGGGAGCGCTGCAGCCCGTGATACAGCAGCCCCTGATGGGAGCTGTCGATGAGCGAATGGATCGCCTCTGACAGCATGGCCGAAGAGCCAGTAAAAAGGGCGGCTGCGAACTTCGCGATGGCAATGCCAAGGTTGCAGGCGAGCGCCACGACCACAACCCGCGTGCTTCCTCCGGCTGACATGGCGAAATTCCCTTTATTGGCGGCCGTTCCCGGATGCATCACGGCAATTGACGAACTGTTTACTAACGCAAACGTCCAAACAAAGTCTTGCGCGCTGGAAACTTGCACGTTCTTTGCTTCGTCGGTGTACGGCCGACGTACCCTGTCGCAGACTGGGACACCCCCATGGCCGGTTCAGGCTAGCCACGCCGTTCCACTGGCAGACACTGGCCTGCAACCGCCCATGGGGACACCACATTCGCGCATGGTGCGTCGGCCCCTGAGTTTACCTGAGGGCAATGCTGTGAGTGACGTTTCCGTGCAGCGAGAAGGCATCGCGTTTCGAGACGCTGATTTGCTCGTGCCCGATGCGATGCCCGCTTTCCAGCCCGACGAGCTTGCTGCTGCAACCTCGCACGTTTCACACAGTCTTCGCACTGAAGTCGCCACGACACTCACTGAAGTAGAAGCGCTGGGTCCACACTGGGTGCAGTTGGACGTGCGAGCGACGGCACCGCTGTTTTTCCAGTCGTTCGGTTGGTGTCGCTTTCTGGTGCAGTTCCACAGCCAGCACCAGAAGCCAGGGCGGCCGTTTGCGCCGCGGATCATCACAGTGTGGGACGGCACACAGTTGCAAGCCGTCTGGCCGCTACAACTCCGGCAGTCGCGCGGCCATGCGCTGCTCGTTGATTTGGGCGATCCGGTGAACCAGTACGGCGGGGCGGTGCTGAACCGTGATGCCGATCAGGCAGCAGTTGCCCAACGGCTGCTGGTGGCGGCGCGAGCCATCGCCAATGCCGATGGGCTGTTACTGCGGAAAACCCATGTCGTGACGGCGCTGGCAGAAGCCTTGGCGACTGTTGGTATCAAAGCAGGTGACAGCGAAACCGCGCCGTTCATCGCGATGAAAGGCCATTCGAGCTTTGAGGTGTTTTATAAAACACTCAGTAGCCGGATCCGGCGCAATGTTCGCCAAGGTCGCGAAAAATTCGAAGCGGCTGGCAAGGTCGAGCATCATATCTGCTGGGGAGCGGCAGAGTTGACGGACGCTCTGCGTTTGGCGATGAAACTCAAGCAGGAATGGCTTGATGAGAACGGCCTGACCTCAGCCGCCTTCGGTGATCCAACGTTCCTGCCAATGGTCGAAGCCCTCGCGCGTGGTGCCGCGACCGGTGTCGAGCTGATCGCAATGGTACTGAGCATTGATGGTCAACCGGCATCGATCCATTGGGGCTTCGTGTCGAACAAGCGGTTTTACATGTTCATGAACGCCCGCAACCAAGCGTTTGACCAGTACGCACCGGGCAAGCTGCACATCGATTATGCGCTCAAGGATTGTTTCGCCCTTGGGCTTGAAGTCTACGACCTACTGGCCCCGACCGCTCGCTACAAACTCGACTGGACCAAGCGCGTCGATGAGGTCCAGGATTATGCCGTGCCGTTCACATGGCGCGGCCACCTAGTGTTGGATGGCTGGCAGCGCCGCCTGCGCCCTGCCGCGAAACGCACCTTCCTGCGGCTGCCGACAGCACTCCGCCAAGGCCTCGCAAGGCGATTGCGGGGGTAGCGTTGTGTTTGATCTGCCAACAAATAAATAACGATGTAGGTTGGGTAGAGCCCCCTTGCGAGACCCAACAGCTTGCTGCGGGCACTATTCGTGCCCTGACGCCCAAGCCGGAATCTTCGGCAAGGTGTCTGTTCCCCAATCGGCTTCGTATGCACCAAGTTCAACTAGTTTATGAAAACTTGAATGTGGCCAGTCGCTGGGCGCTGATACAAAACCGTGGTGGACAGGGTTCAAATGGATGTAGTCGAGATGATTGTTGAAATCCGCGTCGTCACGAATGACGTGTTCCCAAAAACGGCGCTGCCAAACAGCTTGCTCAGACTTTAAGAGGCGGCTTTCGTTCCGCTGCGGCGCGTGATTTGTTTTTAGGTACGCACGGGTGAACGCTTCTTTGATCAATCGCCAACGCGTCGAAAAATTCTCGTCACCTTCCGGCAGCGTCCACAATACATGCATATGATCTGGCAGTATCACAAAAGCTTCTAACTCAAAGGGATGCCAGTATTTTACCTTGGCCAGTCCAGTTTGAAATGGCGCGACCATCCCTGCATCGAGGAAAATTGGTCGACGTTGCTCAGTAACTAAAGTGAAGAAGTAACTCGCACCTGCAACGCGGGTTCGTCAGTATCTCATACCACACCGAAGTTGTTGGGTCTCGCAAGAGGGCTCGACCCAACCTACGTCAGAGTGTGTTTATTGTCATCGTGCAGAATGCCACCAACAAACACGCATCAATCGCGGTCGGACTCGCTCTTATCGCCGCCGAGGCCTTTGAGCTTGGCCAGAATGCGGGCCTGCTCTTCGGCTTCGGTTTCGGCTTGCGGCTCAGCCGAGGCTTTCGGCTGCATGATTTCGGCGGTGGCGTAGCCGGTGGTCTCGGCGGTTGGCAGCAGGGTGTGGCCCTCGGCAGCTTCGACGCGACCCAGTTTCGGTGCAGATTTGCGGACTTCGGCATCAAGATCGATTTGTGTGCACAAGCCCATCGCCACCGGGTCCTGCGGTACTAGGTTGGCCGAATTCCAGTGCGTACGCTCGCGAATCTGCGCGATCGTTGGCTTGGTCGTGCCGACCAGGCGCATCAGCTGGCTGTCTTTCAGTTCCGGGTGATTGCGCAGCAGCCACAGGACGGCGTTCGGGCGGTCATGACGGCGTGACACCGGCGTGTACTTCGGCCCGCGCTTAGTTTTTACCGGCGGAATCTCGATTTTCGAAACCGCCAGCTTCAACGTGTGGTTCGGATTGCCCTCGCCGCGCTTGATTTCTTCGCGCGTCAACTGCCCCGACGTGATCGGGTCCATGCCTTTGATGCCGGATGCAACGTCGCCATCGGCAATGCCTTTGACTTCAAGCAGATGCATGCCGCAGAAGTCGGCGATCTGCTCAAACGACAGCGAAGTATTGTCGGTCAACCACACGGCGGTGGCTTTCGGCATCAATGGCTTGCGATCAGGCGTTGACGAAGTCATGGGTAGGTCTCCAGACCGTCGCGTCCCGCGCGCCGGCCAAAACTTACGAAAAAATAGGGGATAATTCGCCTTATAGCGAGGATGTCGCCGAAATGCAACATGCTGTTAGCGGTCGCTCGCGCAATTGTTATGTCGCTGTGAAATCGAGCAAAAAGCCCCTGCAAGCAGGGGCTTGCAGGGGCGATCTAAGATCGTAGTGCAGATTATGCGCCGCGCTCCACTTCCATGAGTAACCGCTCGGTCTTGGCCTCGTCGAGGCGGCTGGCGAAGCGCTTGGCTTCGTGTTCATCACGCATCGTTTTGGCCAGCGTGAAGGTGGAGCCGAGCATGAACACGGTGGCCATGGCCATGTAGCCCTTGACCCACAGGTTGCCGTCCAGCGCCCAGATGCCGATGGCGGTCATGCCGACCGACATTGCAAATGCGACGTAGGTGAAGGTCAGCCAGGCGCCAGTGTTCTGAGTGGACGAGTTCATGGAAGTGCTCCGGTTTGAGAAGGGTGAGGCTGGGGACGAAGGTTGGACTGTCGGTTGAGGACGGGTTGGTCGAGCTTGGTTGGTGTTTGAGGCCGGTTCGGCGCCGAGGCGGCCGAACTGGCGCAGCGGGGCTCTGAGGGGGCGGGTGGTGGCGCTCATCGCTTACGGTCCTTTTGGGCCGGTTGCGCCTGCCGCAGTGGCGGTTTTTGCCTTCAGCCGGGCCATGACATCGCCTGGCTTGGTGCGGAGATTCGGTCCAAACCCTGCCTTTGACAGCTGGTCGTTGAGATCGCGACCGGATGCTTGGGCCTCTAGGTCGTCCATCGCGGCGGCCAGGTCGTCGCCTTTGGCATGGGTTTCGCGGATCTTGGCCAGTGTTGTCTCGGCTTCGCGCAGTGCTCCTGTGCCGGTTCGCAGCGCCCGGCGGCCATTGGCGCCAGCCCGGTTCAGTGCCTCCTGGGCACGGGCCATCTCCAGGCCCCGGCGCAGTTCCTGCAGGCGCTGGCGGCCGGTGTCGGACATGCTGCGCAGGCGTGAGATGTCGATATCAAACCGGACAATAGCGGCTTGGCGGGCAGCGAGTTCATCCTCGTTGGCGGCGATCACTGTGGCTGCCTGTTCGGCTAGATCTTCACGGCCGCCCTGGATTGCTTGGCCTGCCGAGACCTCGAGTTCGGCGATGCGTGCACCGACCGCCTCAGCAGCGCGGGCCTCAGAGGCGCGGTGGGCCATGGCACAGGCCAGTTCGCGGCGGGACAGTTCCATGGCCCCGGCAGCATCGCGGAGCTGCTGTTCGAGCACCCGGATAGCATTGGCGTCGAATACCGCCTCTTCCGCTTCGGCCGCAGCGCCCCGGATGAGTGTGGTGAAAATCTTGAGCATACGCGTCACTCCTTGGTCGGTTGTTGGGCAACCGCAGTTGCCGTTATAG
>JAYSVA010000303.1:0-3385 GCA_043718785.1 Hyphomicrobiaceae bacterium | reverse complement strand
AACAACAGCAACGCCACCAGCAGACATGCCACGACCGCGCCCGCCCAGAAGATGGAAGCGGGGATCATCGGCGCAAAATCTATCGTCCACTTGGTCATCAGTTACGCTTTCCGCGTGAAACAACGGTCATCCGGTATGTCAGACCTTCTTTTCTCGCAACACGTCCCGCATGGCGTCGGCAACAATAGATGGCAAGTCCTTGCGTAGACCGGCTATATCGGCTTCGATTTTGTCGAAGCGCTGACTGTGTTGGTCCAGTTTTTTTGTATGCTGATCAAGCGTTTTGCCATGCGATTCAAGCATTCTGCCATGAATGCCCATAACCTTCGTGTGCTGCTCCAGAACTTTGCTGTGCATTTCCTGGATCAAGAGAACATCATTCTGCATGGCCTGAATTTTCGTCAAACTCTGTTCGACGGCTGTGAGCTTTACCTCAACGCGCTTCATGCGGTCTTCAGTGATTGTCGTCATCGCTCACGTTCCCACTGGATTGTAATCGTCGAATACAGTCTTTTCCTACTGCCCCAACCTGAGCAACAAATCCGGGATGTGCACCTGATCCGCTTTGTAGTTGCCCGTTAGGGCGTACATGGCGATGTTGATGCCGGTGCGGATGGCCATTTCGCGCTGCTGCTCGCCGCCGGGGACGACCGGGAACATCGGCTGTCCCGTTGGTCCTAGCGCCCAGGCGGAAGCAAAATCGTTGGCCGTCACCAGGATCGACGAAACGCCGTCCGAGCGTTTGGCTTTCTTGCCTTGCTGGCTGTTTTCCGGCGCTTCGGCTTCGACCCACAGCTGGCCGCCGTCCCAGCGCCCTGGGAAGGCCTTGAGCAGATAGAACGACTTGGTCAGCACGTGGGTTTCCGGCACCGGCTCCAGGCGCGGAATATCGAGGCGACCGAGCAGGCGCTGCAACGCCGTGCCGTCCTTGCCGCCGCGCGACTGGATATTGAAGCCGGACGGCATGCCCTGCCCGTAATCGCGGGTATCGAACACGATCAGACCGCCCTGCTTCATGAACGCATCGATGCGGGCAAGTGTGGTCTCCGGCAGCGGGCTGGCGGTATCGACCACCGGCCAATAGATGATCGGATAGAACGCCAGCTCGTCTGTCGCCATGTTAAGGCCGACGGGTTCAGCGGGATCGATGGATGTACGCTCGGTAAGCCGCTTGTTCAGGCCCATGATGCCGGCCTTGGTGGTCTGATCGACGGCAGGATCGCCTGTCAGCACATAGCCGAACGCCACCCGACCAATCGCCGCCAAGGCTTTCTGGTCGGCGGGGGACAAGCCGGGCGGTCGCACCACCTGCACGGAATTGGCCACGGGATCGTTGAAACCGCGCCCGAATGTGTTGGGATCAAACGGGTTGGGAGCATTGCGGCCCGGTCGCTGGTTCGTCTGAGCGCTGGCCGGATCAACCGCTGACGCTAGGCCCAGCACCACAAGCCCGACAACCCCAGCCGTCTTCGCCGCTGGGCGCAGCGATTTCCAGGCGTTGCTGCCGAGTTGCAGCGCCACGACCGCCAGCACGTCGATGAACAGCAGGCCGAGCGCGATGCTTAGCAGCGACGGCTTCAGCGGCGTCGCCGCCTGGGCCGAGTAAACCCGGCGCTCAACACCGGACGGGAGCGATGGCAGGGGGCGCAACACAGTTTTCGCTCCAATCAGGTTGTGGGCACGCGGCGAGCCTTGCGGGCCATAATATCCCGGCGGATAATCAACGCTGGCGGCAATCTCGCCAAGTTTTGCGGCGGGCACGGCCTGTGCCGTCGGGGGCGGCGCTTTCAGTGTGCCGAAGCCATCGAGCACTTGCAAGGGTGCCAGCACCACCGTGTCCGTGGTGGGCGATGCTGCCGCAGGGTCAGCCTTGCCGTCGGCCAAGGCGTTGGTGCCGATGGCCGACAGTTTGCCGAGCGTCGCCAAGCGGCGCAGCATGTCGACGAACAGGCCTGACAGCGGCAGGTTCGACCAATCCGAGTTGGCGGTGGCGTGGAACAGGATCAGCTGCCCCTCACCCAATGGCTTCGCGGTGACCAGCGGTGTGCCATCCTTCAGCCGCGCCCAGACTTTTACGGGCGCACCGAGGCTCGCCGGATCGGCCAGCACTTGGCGGTTGACGACCACGTCGGTCGGCACGTTGAGGCCGGTGAAGACGCTGTCGTCACTGAACGTCGCTAGGGGCTGCGGCGTCGACCAGGACAGCGCCCCGCCGAGCGTCCGTCCACCCATCCGCAGCGTAACCGGCAGCAGATCGTCGCCGCCCTTTTCAAGCCGGGTTCCCGCGAAACGGACGAGCACGCCGCCCTTCTTGACCCAAGCCTCGACCTTGGTTTTCGCCTCGCCCTCAAGCGTGCCGATATCCGCCAGCATGATGACCGAAGCGTTCTGCTTGATCACCTCATCAAGACCCTGCGTCAGGTTCGAGTCCTTCGGCACCAGCAGCTCGGCGAACGGCGACAAGGCTTTCTGGATGTAGTAGAGTTGTGCCAACAACGGCTGCGCTTGCTCGCGGCTTTCGCCTGACAGCATGCCGATGCGGTTCCACTGCGAACGGGCATCGAGCAGTTGCACCGCGCCCGCCGACCGCTCCGAGGCAATCTCCACGCGGGTCACCTGGTTGCGCAGCTCCAGCGGCAGCGTGAACGTAGCGGCACCCGTGGTGTCACCGACGCCAAGTTTGAACGGCGCGTCGCCGAGCCGCTGACCGCGCACCGAGTACGCCTGCACGAAGCCTTCGCGGATCTGCCCGCCAGTGCGAATGACATTCGCCTGCAGCACGCCACCGGGGCCAACACCAGCGCTAAGGCCCAACGGCGCATCAGCACCGCCGCCTTCGAGGATCTGCACCGCGCCGGAGCCAATGCTGACCAGCTGGTCGGCGAACCCGCGGGTTTTGCCGTCGTGGTCGATGCCATCGGCCAGCCAGACGATGCTTGGCTTGGTGCCGGAACCGACAATCGCTGTGAGGGCTGCAACCGCAGCCGCACGATCCGGCGCGAACGGCTGCGGCTGCAGGGCGGCGGCAGTGGAGCGGGCGGCCCCCGGCGACTCAATGCGCAAGCTAGGTGTTTTGCTGGCCGATGCGGTCGGCACGATGATAATTGTGCGGCTTTGGCCCTCGGCTTCGGTGATCAGCCGGTCAACCATCCGCACACGCTCCGCCCACTTCGAGGCAGCAGCCCAGCCGTTATCAACGACCAGCGCCACCGGGCCGGAGCCTTTCAGGGCGGCTTCGCGGTTCGGGTTGAGCACGGGGTCGGCAAGTGCCATGATCACCAAGGCGGCGGCCAACATGCGCAGCAAGGTCAGCCACCACGGGGTTTTCGCGGGCGTCTTGTCCTTGTTCTCCAGGCCCACGAGAATCCGCGTTGCCGGGAAATTC
>JAYSVA010000302.1:0-3385 GCA_043718785.1 Hyphomicrobiaceae bacterium | reverse complement strand
AAAATCGCGTGGGATACCGGGCCGCAATGGAAGAAGAAGCTGGAGTCGGGCCGTGAGCGCCTACCTGAGACGGTGCGCGCAGCCCTGGAAGACGTGCTGCGGCGGGCGGCGGAAAACAAAGCCCGCCGCAGCACGCGTTAGCCTCACATCCCGAACAGCTGCGGCAACGCCAGCGAGATAACGGGGACGTAGGTGACGAGCATCTGCACGCGAACATGATGAGGTAGAACGGCCAGACCGTGCGGGCGGGGTGAGCATGGGCATCTTCCGGTTGGCTTTGTGTTCCTCGCAATCATTCTCGCTGTCTCATTCAGAGCTATCTCTAATTGATGCATTAGGCACTATGTAACAATCCTAGTGTCGTGGACTTGGATTGCGTTACCTTTGGGTCGGCCAACTAGTTCGGTTAATCAGCTAGTTGGCATGTTGAAGCGGCGAATTGCTCTGTTAGCGTGGTGCAGCTGGGCCACGCTGGCGATGACTGAACAGCAGTTCGGGACTAGGTCATATGCGGAATTCGCTTGGCATAAGAAATGCTAGCATCAATAGTGATAGGGGGGTATCGGGCACTACAACCCTGGTTATTGCACAGCTGTAGTCAATCGCGCTGCTAAGTGGCTGCGGAATCGTCGGCGTCTTTGGTAAATGCGCGCTTGGATATCTTCGTTTGATGGCGAACAAAGATTGAAGTTCGTTTGGCCGAGGTTGGCCTGAGTATGTCGGGTTCGTAACGCTTATGAGACCACTTGATCAAATCCCTGTTGGAGCGTTGACCGCGCCCCCTGTCCCAGAGCCGCTGAGTGCGCTGGCATATGGCGCGCGTCGGCTGGCCAACGCGGGTTCTAGTGCCCTCTTAACGAACGGACCGACCGCGCTTTCGACGCCCACAAATGGGCATTTGCTGAGCGGCCTGACCCTAGCGTCAGCCCATGAACGGGCTGCTGCCGGTGCTGAAGCTGTGGCACCGTTTGTGCGGCTGGTGCCGTCGTCCGGCGTGCAGTTTTTGGATTTTTCGATCAGCGCTGACGGCTTGTCGCGCACGGTTGGCCAATTCACTGAAGATCACATCGAGGCTGAAGGCGGGCAGCGTACCGTTTTGGTCGATGTGGGACGGGATGCGGGCGAGGACGGCGTGGTCTGGCACCCGCTGACGAAACGCCCACTCGGCCCAGAAGAGTTCCTGACCATTTCTGGGTTTGGCGGGCTGGAGCCGTTTCTCGATACCTGGGTGCCGCTGCCCTATCTGCGGTTCCGCGGCCGGACATCGTCAGGGCATGTCATTCATGATCCGGGTCCGGGGAACTGGGTTCGCGCCTATATTGCCGCGCCAAAAGAGGGGTTGCGGGCGGCCAAATCGCTGAGTGTGGTGCTGGCGTTCGATACGAAGCTGGCAGCGATCTACGGCACCGGCGAGGCGGCTGATGTTGGCCCCAGTGCGTATGATGCGCTGTTCGGATCGACGTTCCAGGTCAACGACAAGCTGGCTGATGTTGGCCGGTTTGTGAGCGAGCCCTGGGTCGACAGCTGGCTACAGGGCAGTTTCAAGGATTTTACCCGGCGGATGAGCGCTGAAGCAGTATCCGCGAGCGCGCCCGCTGGCCGGTTCCAGCTAGAGCACATCGCCCGGTATCTGACCTATCTCGCGGTGCTGACGCGCGGGGCCGCACTGCCGCAGATCCGCTTCGCCGACAGTTTCAGCAATGCTTGGCAGATGCCGGTGACCGGTGTTGATCTGGTGTTGGATATGGCCGCTGAAAAGACCTGCGCGCTGCTCGTCGTGCGGGATGCCGCGCAGGGCCAGACGGTGACGGCGGATGCCGTGCTAGCAGGCGCTGAGCCGCTGCGCCTGCGCGATCTGAACAACCCGGTGCGGGTGCACAGCGATCCGCCGTCGACCGCGGTGGAGTTCGATGGGCATAGCTTCGGCAACGTCGTGGCGTCGCGCCGTAGTGGCCGCACCGACGCGTTCCTGTGGCCGAGCTTGGTGCGCGTCGGCACTGAAGCCGAGCGGCTGGCGTTGCGGACCAGTGCCACTCCCGGCGTCACCGGACGGCACAGTTTGTTTGCCGGACTGAACGAGATTGCCATCTCGGAGGGGGTCTGGCGGTTCAGTCGCGATGATGCGGCGGGTGTCGATCAGGGACCGATTGTTGCTGGCGAAGCGCTATCGCATCTGACCGAGGACGGCACCGTGATTGGCCGCTTCGATCAGGCGGAGCTGCCCGCGATCCGGCCTAGGTTTTCTGAATCGTCGCTGATCGGGCTATTCGTTGGCGAATTGCTGATGCATGCGTTGGTGCAAATCAACCGGCCGCTGATTGCAACATCGACGGCGGCCACGCCCGCCACCGAAGCTTCAGCTGTTGCGGTGCGGCAGTTGCAGCGGGTCCTGGTGACCGTTGCGAGCGCCGTATCCGATGAAGACCGCCGTCTGTTGCAGACGCGGATTGAGGGTGCGATTGATCTGATGTGGAAGGCGATGGGCTGGGACGATGAGGCGGCTGTCGCCAGTCCGCCGAAGCCGCAGGTGAGCCTCGGCATTGGTTCGGACGTGTCGGCGCAGCTCGTCTACGTGTTCGATGAAATCAATACCCGGTTTGGCGGCGATCCGACGGAGTACCTAAATGTTCTGCGGCGTCCATCGAGCCATCGCGCGGCCAGTACGTTCCGGATTGCCCGGCTTGATTTTGAAACAGCCAGCACCGGGCTGACGGTTGTCGACTACGATGTTACCAACGATAGCGGCGTGCGGCCGAGCATTATCGTGGCCGAACGCAGCCCGATCGGGCGGGATGCGGTGCTGGTGGCGTTTGCCAATAGTGAAATCTGGCCAACTATTGCCGACCAGCTGCAGGCCGCCGGGGTCGCCGATGCGCGGGCCTTTATCACGCGGTTGATGGCGGATCGCCCAACGAACTCGGCGACGCCTTTGCCAGCTCATTTCTCGCGGCGGTTTGACGGCAAAATCATTCGCCCGGCGGCGGAAAGCTGCTTACGGGCGTGCGAGGCGGTGTCAGCCCGTGCCGCCGACACCGCGCGGGTGATGACGCTGAAGACGCTAGTGGCGCGTGGTGGCGGGCGACTGAGCGGCTTGGCACAGCATTTTGATGCGGCGGCGGCGGCGGCCGGTGCTGTCAACTTCAAGCTGGAGGCGGTAACCGTGCGGTTGCGCCAGCGCCATGCAGCGGCATTGATTAGGCAGGCGCTTGAACCGGTGGTGGCACCGTTCTGTGAGCAGATCGCCGGTCAGGCCTGCGATCTGGTGCTGCTGGAGGGGCGGTTGGCGCAATTGCCTGATCTGGTCGATGACTTGCGGCGGCGGCTGGCGCTTCCCGCGCACTGTATTGTCAACCTGGGAACGGCTGGCAGCGCACGGCAACCGAGC
>JAYSVA010000301.1:0-3394 GCA_043718785.1 Hyphomicrobiaceae bacterium | reverse complement strand
GGAAGCCGCCAAGACGCTGGAGGCCGACGGCATCGACGCCGAGGTGATAGATCTGCGCTCGCTGCGCCCGATTGATTGGGAGACCATTCTAACGTCGGTGCGAAAAACCAACCGCCTCGTCACTGTCGAGGAGGCCTGGCCAACTTGCTCCATCGGCTCGGAAATCTGTGCCCAGGTTGCCATCCAGGCGTTCGATTACCTCGATGCGCCACCCGCCAAAGTCTCGGGCGCGGACGTGCCGATGCCCTACGCCGCCAACCTCGAAAAGCTCGCCCTGCCGACTGCCGCCGACGTCGTCGCCGCCGTGAAGAAGGTGTGCTATAGGTAGAGTACATCAGCCGGAGTGCGATGATGAGCCCAGGGATTGAACATCGCGATTGGCCGCAGCGCCGCCGTGCGACCTATGCAGACCTCGAAGCCGTGCCGGACAATCTGGTGGCGGAAATTTTGTTCGGCGAGCTGGTCACGCATCCGAGGCCGAGGTTTCGGCATGGTGGCATAGCAGCTGCGCTGCTCGGTGAACTGATCCGCCCTTTCCAGAAGGGTGTTGGAGGTCCTGGCGGCTGGTTGTTCGCAGTGGAACCCGAACTGCATCTGAACGGGCATGTCGTCGTGCCGGACATTGCTGCTTGGCTGATCGAGCGGGCGACATTTGATTTCGATGATGTCGGGATTACGGTCGCGCCAGACTGGGTTTGCGAAATTCTGTCACCATCGACGGAACGCTATGATCGCGGCCCCAAACGCGAGATCTATGCTGGAGCAAATGTGCCATTTCTCTGGCTGATCGATCCACGGATTGAAATGCTGGAAGCATTTGAACTGTTCGGACAGACGTGGCAGGTCACCAAGACGCCGGTGACACCGGAGGGATCTGCGACAGCCCCACCCTTCGCCGCAGCACCGTTCCAGCTTGACGCTTTGTGGCCGGTGGCAACAAAAACTCCGGCAGCACAATGAACAGCGCATCTTCACGCGAGATTACGCCGCCGCCGGGTGCCTATACGGCGGGCTCGGAAGAACTGCTCCGCGTCTGGTTTGCCCACCGACGGCTCAACATCGTGTGCGGGAAATTCGAGGATGTTGCCCACATCGGCTTGATGCTGGCCGACCTTGGACGGCATGCATCACGGGCGTTTGCGGATCAGCGGGGCATCCCGGCCAAACGTGGCATGAAGGCGATCCGAGCTAGGCTGGCCAAGGTCAGCGCGCCGCCTGAAGCCCCTGCAGACGCCGCGGGCGTATTCGTCGTCACACCAGACCTCGTGTTCCGACAACTGCCCTTGCCGCCATCTTTACTGACCGATCCTCAAGCCGGCGAGGTCATCAGGATTTGGCGAAGCGGCGGCAAGATTGAAATGACGCTGCTGGGCATTTGGGATGAGCCGGACAACTGGGGCATGATGCTCAACGATCTCTGCCGTCTGCTGGCCCATTCCCAAGGGCGGCACGACATCACCCCGCAGGCCATCCGCGCGTGGATGATCCGGGAATGGGATGCACCCACAGACAAGGGCACGACCAATCGGGCCCGCCGCCATTGAGCAATGAATTAAGCCAACAATCTCAAGAGCCAGCTTGATCGAACGAACCTGCCGTGCGATCACGAGTGGGACACACGACATGGATAAGACATGCATTCCCTCAAAAACTCAGCATTCGCTGCTTTTCTGGCAGTCATCGCTTCCTTTTGTTTTGGCACCGCCCCTGCTGCTGCCAAGGCTGAGGTGGTGACCATCGATCTCGGCTACCCCGTTGGCTCTGTGGTCATCGTCAACAACGAGCGCAAGCTATACTACATCATCGGCAATGGCCGGGCGATCCGCTATGGCGTGGCCGTCGGCAAGTCCGATGAGCTTTGGATGGGCCGCACCTTCGTGACCGACAAGAAAGTCGATCCCCGCTGGGTGCCGATTGACGGCAGCGACCCCGTCGAGGGCGGCAATGACGAGAACCCGCTCGGCAAACGGGCACTTTATCTCGACTGGTCACTGCTGCGCATTCACGGCACGCCGTCGCGCGGATCAATCGGGCGGGCCGTTTCCAATGGCTGTGTTCGCATGCTCAATGAGGACGTGATGGACCTGTTCGAGAGGGTGCACCTGGGCGCGCCGGTGTTCGCTATCGCGTCGCGCGGGGAAGCCGGATGGTACCGCGACGCCAAGATCGCCAACCGCGAATTCGCCAATCCGGCCGCCCGGGCCAGCAAGGAAGCCGCGGACAAAGCGCTGAAGGAAGCCGAAAAGGCCGCCAAGCAGTAGTCGCGACGCCCGATCGATAACCAAGAACGTCAATGTTGCCGTGTTGAGCACTTTCATGCGCTCAGACGACTGTGCTAGGCAATAGGCCGGACGCTGGGCTTAACGGGAACACGATCATGGCGAACTGGTGGGCGGGCTTCGGCAAAGAAAGCATGATCGCGGGGATGCTGCTGGGACTGGCGGTGGCACTGATCCCCATCCTGCAGCGCTGGTGGGCGGCACGGCGCGGCCACCCCTCGCCGGAGCGGCATGGTGTGCTGTTCTTGCTCGATGTGTTGCATATGGGTGCCTTGTTCACCCTCGGCTACATGCTGAACGCCATGGTTGAGCTGCAGCTGATACCGCGTAGCTTGATGTGGATGCTGCTCGGCCTCGCTATCGTTTCGACGGTTGCCGGCACCGTTCTGGGCCAAGTTGCCAAGGACCGCGTCATCAAAGAAAAGGCTCCTAGCACACCCATCGCTGGCAGCAAACTGGATCGAAACGCCTGAGATTGACCATCATTCTGAGTGTGCCATTACGGACACTTAGACATATAACCTTCGCTTGACTTGATGGGGCAGTGACCTAAATACCGCCTCAAGCGTCTTCTACGTAAGTTGAAGCTCAATTGACGCACCGGAGCTCTCCATGACGACCAAGGACAAGGAACGCAAGGTGTCGGCAAAGAGCTCTGGCAAACCCGTGAAGGATGTGGCGAAGAAGGCGGTGTCTGCGGTCAAGGCCCCAATTACCATCACCGACGACTACCGTCCGTCGGACGCTGAGCCCTTCATGAACCCGCAGCAACGGCTGTATTTCCGCCGCAAGCTCCTGGCCTGGAAAGAGGATCTGATCCGCCAAACGCGCGAGACGCTCGGCACCCTGAACCAGGATAGCCTGCAGCACGCCGATCTAGCGGACCGCGCCACCTCGGAAACCGACCGCGCTCAAGAATTGCGCGCCCGCGATCGCCAACGCAAGCTCGTCGGCAAGATCGACGCCGCGATCGCCCGCCTTGAAGACGGCAGCTACGGCTACTGCGATGAAACGGGTGAACCAATTGGCCTGCGCCGCCTCGAAGCCCGGCTCATCGCCACCCTGAGCATCGAAGCTCAGGAGCGCCACGAGCGCCGCGAACGCGTGTTCCGCGA
>JAYSVA010000031.1:0-2170 GCA_043718785.1 Hyphomicrobiaceae bacterium | reverse complement strand
GCCGCCAGTGCTTCCGGCATCTGCAAAGCCAAACTCTATCAGGAAATCAAAGCTGGCCGTTTGAAGTCGGCGAAGGTCTGCGGACGCCGCCTGATCCTACGGGATGACCTCGAAGCATTCCTTCGAGCCCCACAAGCACAAGCCGCCTGAAACGAGAAACGGCCAGCCCTCCCAGGCTTGGCCGCTCGAATTCTCACGTCGTCAGCCATCACACCGACAATGATCATGTAACGCGTTCATCCGCCGATTGTCAAAGGCGTACGTCGGGATAATCCAACCTTTGGTATCCCCCACATGAACATGAACAGCTTAACATCGCCGCACGTCGGCACCAGACCCCACCATTGCATCGTCCGCGCCCTCAGTGCGCATTGGGCCGCATGCGGCCTTACTGCAGAGACGGTCGCACGTCGACTCAGGCTGCCGCCGGAAGTCAACGCCGACACCTGGACGGACGCACTACTCAGCACGCGCCTAACCGCCTCGGGAAACCGCGTTGCTGCTGCCTTGCTGTCGGCAGTCGCCAGTGACGGCATGATCACGGCCACCATCACCGATCTGGCCGCCCTTGCCAGCACGTCGCGATCAGCTGCCCAGAGCGCCGTCGTTTCGTTGGAACTGGCCGGGCTGCTGATCCGCAAACCGCAGACAGTACCAGCCGGGCGACGCAGTGTCAGCCGCTACCAACTCAGCATCGGGGGGCGGCCATGACTGATTATCGAAATGCCCAGGACCATGAACCGGACTACGACGACGATTGGCACGCGATGGTTGTCGGTGATGTGACGCCACGAAACCATCAACCCGTTGAACAGCCTACAGAGTCGAACTTGGCTACGCGCGAACGGCTGAAAGCACGCGGAAAGCGAGGACGGCGACCCGCCGCCGATATTGTCGCGCTAGACGACGCTCGCCATCGCTCTTTGCGAGCGATGGCGAGGACCATAGACCGCGAGACGACTGTCAAGGGGCGCATCATCACGCTTAAACCGGGGCAGGTGGCGTCGTCATACAGTTTCCTTGCCAAGAGATGGCAGGTCACGAAAAAGGAGGCCGAGGGGACTATCCAACGGCTGCTAAGCCGAAATTGCATCAGTGTCGCGTCCCAGAGCCTTGGCCACCACGTCAACGTGTACGACACGAACGGCACTGCATG
This sequence comes from Hyphomicrobiaceae bacterium, assembly GCA_043718785.1. Classification (GTDB taxonomy): domain Bacteria; phylum Pseudomonadota; class Alphaproteobacteria; order Rhizobiales; family Hyphomicrobiaceae; genus JAYSVA01. The sequence continues at coordinate 1,014 of JAYSVA010000031.1, read as the reverse complement.
GTTAAAGACGTGGCCAGACATTCAGCAAGCACTAAAAAAACGACGCTTTGATAAGGCAATCAAACATAAGGGAAGTGCTTCAACGGCCTGTATTGATATCATTCGCAAAAACAGGGGCGGTATGCCGGGGGTGATGTGCCCAAACCTCACGCATAAAAGCGCACAATATCAATCGGTTAAATTTATAGGGGAAGAAAAGAAAGAACCGGGTGGTGTCAGCGTTGAGTCCGGGACCGAACCGGCAGCGTTCGCGGCAACGGCGGTAATCGATCAGGATGGAATGCTGGCCGATCCTGTGGCCGCCTTTGCGGCCCGCTCAAGCGGCTCTGTCTTGACGCCTGCTCAGCCCGTGATCGAGGCAGAAATCGTGCCCGACGGCGAACGTTTCGCCAGCCGCTCGAAAGTGGCTTGCCAGGATGGAACGTCCATTGACGGCGAACTGCTGACGCCACACCGAGCTTGCGGGGCGATCCCCGACCCGCGCGACGCAATCCACGCCCGCGAACTGCTGTGGGGGCAGGTGCGGGCATACCTCGCCAGCCAATCGGGTGCCACCAACGCCAGCGTCCGAAGTCAGCTCGGCAGGCTCCGGAAATCAGCAGATGACCTCACCATCGTCAGAGCCGCCGTCACGGCCCAGCGCACCAACGTGATTGATCCGCTCGCCTACATGCGAGGCGTGCTCAAGGCCAACACGGGCAACCGCAGTGGCCGCAGCTACAGCAACGCCGCCGACGTATTCGCCAGCGTTTTTCAGCAGGAAAGGAATGCCCATGACAAGCCTCACGAAATCTAATCGCCCGAATGCACTTGCGACTGGCGGCGCTTTGCCGGAATTCCTGACGGCGCTTGGCCGCACCTTCCGCGCCGACGTGCCAGCCGATGCCGCCGAATGGGTTGGCGTTTACGCGTCGGCCATCGGCTCGCATCCGCCCGATGTGCTAGCCCGCGCCGGTCAGATCATCATCGCGAGCCGCAGCTTCCCGACGTTTCCGCAGACTGCCGAGATCATCG
>JAYSVA010000004.1:0-11472 GCA_043718785.1 Hyphomicrobiaceae bacterium | reverse complement strand
CCCATTCTACAGGCTTTGTCGCAAGATCAGCCCACATCTGAAGATCAGGAGGTCGGTAACCAGTTGAATCTGTTCACGAGTTAGCCGGACACTAGTGCCTTCAGATGTTTGATTTGGTCTGTTAGCTGATCCTATTAACCCGGCGGGAAAATTGCGTCATGACGCTGGATCGGGAGCATCTGCGACAGATGCATGGACATATCGAGCCATGATAGGCAATGTCGCATCGACGTCCACGAACTCCAATGATGCGGCACCGCCCTGAATGCCCGATGACATGACCGAGCACGACGCGATCATGGCTGAACTGTCGCCGCCGTTCGAGATCGTGCGTCCGGCGTTGCAGACGGCACCGTTCGTGTTCTGCTCTCCGCATTCCGGGCGGATTTATCCGAGCTGCTTGCGCGCTGCCTCTAGGTTGGACGCGCACAGCCTGCGAAAATCCGAAGATTGCTATGTCGATCAACTGTTTTCCACTGTGGCCGAACTTGGTGCGCCGCTGATTGCGGCACGGTTTCCGCGCGCCTATCTCGACGTCAATCGCGAGCCTTATGAGCTTGACCCTGAGCTGTTTGGGCGGCCCTTGCCGAACTATGCCAACAGCCAGTCGATGCGGGTCGTAGGCGGTTTGGGCACAATTGCGCGCATTGTTGCTGACGCCGAGGAGATCTATCTGCCAAATCGCCGACCCACTCTGGCCGATGGGCTGACGCGAATTGAGCTGCTCTATCGGCCGTTCCATGCGGCTTTGGCAGGGCTGATCCGCGAAACACAGTCGCTGTTTGGCTATGCCGTGCTGATCGACTGCCATTCGATGCCGTCGCAAGCGCCGGTCACATCAGGTTCTGGCCCGCAGGCCGCCAGACCACAGATTGTGCTCGGCGACCGGTTCGGTGCCTCGTGCGATAGCAAAGTGACGCGAACGGCCCGCGAGGCGCTGACGAACATCGGCTTGGAAACGCACCTGAATCGGCCCTACGCGGGTGGCTTTATCACCGAGCACTATGGGCGGCCGTTTAAGGGCGTGCATGCGCTGCAGATCGAGATCAACAGGGCGCTCTATCTCGACGAGGGTACGCTAGAACAGTCGGCGGGTTTCGCGAATTTGCGCGGCCAGCTCGCGAACGTGATCGAGCGGTTGTTCCTGCAACTGCCGAATCAGCTTGAGCGGCGTTGGGCGGCCGAGTGACCGATTGTTGTGCAGTGCAACATTTCGCAATAGTTGTGATGTGGCTATGATAGGTGCCGGTAGTCAACGACTAGAAAACCGGCAGGCACTTCAGGAGTGCTTTGGAAAATAGGCAAAAAAAGGGGCCGCTCGGAGTTCGAACGGCCCTAAGTCTAGGGAGGAAACGCCCAAGGAGGGCTGCGACGCTTGAGCAAGCTCTAGCGTCACAACTCACAAACTATATGTGCAGCGCACCATTCGCAACTGCAATTTTTGCAATGCAGCAAGAACCAAGTTGGGCAGCGTGATGTCGCAATTCAGTCATGTTGCTGGCAATTCAACAGAAAATGCGCAAAAAAAAGCCGCCCAGTCAGGCGGCATAAGTCCAGGGAGGAAACGCCCAACGGGCGGTGGTGTTTCGGGGGTACCGTCACATCACGTCTTAGTTATGATCTGGTTCGGGGGCAACAGCAAGCTGATTATCAATCAAGAACGATATTGCAACACGTATTGTTGCTAAAATACAATAAAAACCACAGGCTGAACGCCTGATATATTGATGTTTTACGACACGATCAGAGGTGGGGCCCCAATAGTGACTAGAATATCACGATCAGAATTCATCGATTTGCTCGAGTGTGCGCACGATCTGGCGGACCGATCCGGTCAGGTGATCCTGCCGCATTTTCGTAAGGCCTTGCAAGTCGACAACAAGGCCGAGGCTGGCAAATTCGATCCGGTCACCATTGCTGATCGCGCCGCCGAACGGGTGATCATGAAGGCGTTGAAGCAGAGCTATCCAGAACATGCCGTCGAGGGTGAGGAGTTCGGCACGAAGCTCGGGTCAACCGAATCGCCATTTCGCTGGGTCATCGATCCCATTGATGGCACACGCTCGTTCATTATGGGCTTGCCGACCTGGGGTACCTTGATCGGGCTGATGGACGGCGACACGCCGCTGCTTGGGGTGATGGACCAGCCGTTTACCCAGGAACGGTTTTGGTCGACCGACAAAGCGAGCTTTTTCCGTGGCCCTGATGGGCGCGAGAAGCGCCTGAAAACCCGCAATTGTGCCACTTTGGCCGACGCGACGCTGTCCACCACCCACCCCGACTTGTTTGCTGGTGGGGCCGAAACCAAGGGTTTCCAAAAGCTCCGGGCGAAGGCCAAAACAACGCGGTATGGCGGCGATTGCTACGCTTATTGCCTGTTGGCGGCCGGCCATATCGACATCATCATCGAAGCCGGGCTGAAGCCCTACGACGTTGCCGCGCTGATTCCGATCATTGAGCGAGCGGGCGGGGCCATCACATCATGGACCGGCGGCAGTTGCGCGCAAGGTGGCCGCGTTCTGGCGTGTGGTGACCGCGCGCTGCATGCCGCCGTTCTGGCCGATTTGGCCGCTAAATAATGCCGGGAAACTGCCCCCGGTTCGACGTCGATATGAGTTGCCGATTGAGGTTGAAATGATCGCTGTGATATTCGAAGTCTGGCCAGCTGAAGGCCGTCGCGAGGCATACCTCGAGCACGCCACCCGTCTGCGCGCCGACCTTGAAACCATGGACGGGTTCATCTCGGTCGAGCGGTTTCAGAGCATCTCCGATCCCAACAAGATGCTCTCCCTGTCAATCTGGCGCGACGAAGCGGCGGTCGCCAACTGGCGCAATCACGGCCGCCATCGCGCCACCCAAGCAGCCGGGCGCGGCGGCGTATTCGCCGACTATCGCCTGCGCGTCGCAGGTGTGATCCGCGATTACGGCATGACCGAACGCCGCGAGCAGGCCCCTGCTGACAGCCAGTGTGCGTTTGCTGCTGGTCTCGACAAGTTTTGAAACAACGATGATCAGCCGGTCAGCACCTTCGTCGGTACGTAGACGTCGCCGCGTATGATGGGGCGGGCGGTGCGCAGGGTGCCTGCAACCACATCAATATTGTGGCCGGTGCCGGTGGTCTGCAGCAGCACATCCACCGAGCCCGATGGATGCTCGATCCAGATGGTGCGCGGGTTGCTGACATCAGGTGCGGCCACATCGTACGCCACCGAACCTGGAACGGAGCATGCGGTGGCCACACAAACGGCACCCGTCACCGCGTGAGCGGCATGCAGCGCGTGTGGCGTCAGATACCGCGACGTGATCGTGCCACCGTTCTTTGGTGGGGCAAGAATGCCGACTTTCGGGATTACTTTGTCGGTGCAGTCGCCGAGGCCCATGCGCTTGCCAGCTTCCAGGCGGATCGCTTCGATACGGGCGAACAGCGCTTTGTTGCCGTCGAATTCCTTCGCACCTTCGTAGCCGGTCAGCCCGAGATCAGTTGCCTTGATCATCACCATAGGCATGGCTACGTCGATGCAGGTGACGTCGACGCCGTTGATGCTATCGCGGGCATTGCCGGTGGCCAGCAATTTGCCGGTTTTCGAGCCGACCACGTCCATGAAATTGAGCACTATCGGTGCCGCACTGCCGGGCACGCCGGCAATCTCAGCGGTCCCCTCATAAGTGATCCGCCCGCCTGGTGTCTGCAACACCGCCTCGATGCGGCTGGCGGTGTTGACGTTGTAGATCATCACGCGGGTTTCGCCCGGTGTTGCGTCCAACATGCCGGTTTCGAGCGCGAATGGCGCGACGCCCGACAGCATGTTGCCGCACGACGGCGCGGTATCAACGATGGCCTTGCCGATGTCGACCTGCGCGAACAGGTAGTCGAGGTCGACACCCGGCCGGGTCGATTTCGAGACGATGGCGACCTTGCTGGTGAGGGTCGTTGCGCCGCCGAGCCCGTCGATCTGGCGCAGATCCGGTGAACCCATCACCGCCAACAGCACCCGATCACGGGCGGCCGGATCAGCGGGCAGGTCGGCCAGGTTAAAGTACGGCCCCTTCGACGTGCCGCCGCGCATCAGCAAGCAAGGAATCGCGGTCTGGTCACGCATCGTCGTCTCCGAAGACATGGGATTGGTGAGATTTGGTCTATGGCGAAACCCGCAAGTGATCAACTGCGCAACCGTCGGGCTGACCCAACGTATGCAGCGACCAGCGCTTGACGGAAGCAGCAACCGCGCGCATCTGTCTGGCAACCACCCCGGGCCACTCTGATTTGCCCCCCCATTCCAGGAGCGCCCCCTGTGTCGCTGACGCTTTATAATACACTGAGCCGGAGCAAGCAGGCGTTCACGCCAATCGACCCGAGGAACGTGCGGATGTACGTGTGCGGGCCGACGGTTTACGATTATGCGCACATCGGCAACGCCCGACCGATCATTGTGTTCGATCTGTTGTTCCGGCTGCTGCGGCACACTTATGGCACCAACCACGTCACGTATGCGCGCAACATCACCGACGTTGACGACAAGATCAACAAGCGCGCGGCCGATGAGGGCGTGTCGATCAGTAACGTCACCGAGCGGACGACGAAGCAGTTCCATGCCGATATCGCGGCGCTGGGTGTGCTGGAGCCGACAGTTGAGCCGCGTGCGACGGATCACATCGAGGAAATGAAGACGCTGTGCGAGCAGCTGATTGCCAACGGCAACGCCTATGTCGCCGAGGATCACGTGCTGTTCGCGGTGGTCGGGATGCCGGAGTATGGCCGCCTGTCGGGCCGGTCGCTGGATGAGATGCTGGCCGGTGCCCGTGTGGATGTTGCGCCGTATAAGCGCGATCCGATGGATTTCGTGCTGTGGAAGCCCTCCAACGCGGGCGATCCGAGCTGGCCGAGCCCAGCGGGCATTGCCAAGCCAGGCCGTCCGGGCTGGCACATCGAGTGCTCGGCGATGGCGGGCAAGCACCTCGGGAAGGTGTTCGATATCCACGGCGGCGGCATCGATCTGGTGTTCCCACACCACGAAAATGAACTGGCGCAGAGCCGTTGCGCCCACGGCACGCAGGTGATGGCGAACGTCTGGATGCACAACGGCTTTCTGCAGGTCGAAGGCGAGAAGATGTCGAAATCGCTCGGCAACTTCATCACCATCAACCAACTACTGGCGACCAACGACTTCGGCGGCCAGTCGTGGCCGGGCCGCGTGCTGCGGCTGGCGATGCTCGGCACGCATTATCGCGCGCCGATTGACTGGACGGTGGACCGCCTCGTCCAGACCCGCACAACGCTGATGGAGTTTGCCGACTTGGTGGCCGACGCACCAGCTGCTGACGTGCCGCATGCGGATATCGTCGCCGCGCTAGGTGATGATCTCAACACGTCAAGCGCTATGTCGATCCTGCATGGTTTGGCGAAATCGGCGAAACGCGGCAATGCCGAGACGATCAGCCAGCTGCAGGGTTCACTGCGGTTCCTCGGGCTGTTCGACGGCGAGAGCCGGGCGGACTTTGCCAAGGGCCAGTCGGTCACCAAAGTGGATGCTGCGGAAGTTGATAGACTGGTGCAGGCGCGGCTCGATGCCCGCCGTAACCGCAACTTCGCCGAGAGTGATCGCCTGCGCGACCAGCTGGCCGCCATGGGCGTTGTGCTGGCCGACACCAAGGACGGCACGACTTGGGAAGTGCGCTAGTTTATCAGCCACAAACCCGGTGCGCGCGGCGAAGCGAATGCCCCTTGCGGGGCAATCGGACGTGTTGGTGATCAGGTGACTGTTACTCTACCTGAACGTGGACGCTGGCCGTGCCCTGTGATGCATCCTTCAGCTTGTCGAGGTCGAGAGTGACGGTCACGATGCGACCGCTTGGCGTGGTGGCCTTGAATTCGTCGGCTTTGCCGCCTTCGTAGTCCTCGAACTTACCGGGTAGCTTAAATTGCGTCTTCAGGGCCGCAAAAGCGGCGTCAGCGTCTTCCAGGTAGATGTGGACGTAGCAGTTGCGCACATCGCCACCGCTGATCAGGTCAGCCTGCAAACGATGGTTGTCGCTCAGGTCGACATGGAAACTCTGAACGTTATCGAACTGCTCCAGCCGCATTTGCTCAGACGGCAGGTTCAACGACTTCAACACTATCTCGGCCTTCGATGCCTTGGCATCGGTGTCGATGCAGTACTTGTTGATTTCTGGAACAACTTTATCCGCAGCAAGCATCTGCTCTGCGGACGCACTCGAGAAACCCAGCCCGAAGGCCAGAATCGACGCAACAACAAACCGCATGATACAATTCCCTCATTCGTAACAAGCGACGACCACACAGTAACGTCATCCGCGAAACAGAAGCAAGGTGCGCCGCACGGACCGGTGCAAAAACTCGACACTGCGTGTAACCAAACTAATAGAACTTTTTCGGCGACAGATGTGCCACAGATTGGTTGACTAAACGACAACACTTGTGGTGCAGAGCGCGCAATGGCCCTGAATGTATCATTTCGTGCCAGTGCTTAACGATTTGGTAATCGAATCTTGCGCATGCTGTTCAGATACCAAAGCTTGAACATTGCCGCCAGAGACACATCATGCAACCGATCGAAGCCAAGTTTAGTGGTGGCGTTGCAAGTAAAGTCATCCGGGACCTTTCCTCCAAAGCCGAGCCAGCCGACCTGCCGCCGACGCTGCAAGACGCGTTGCAGCAGATGTTGGACCAGCCAGACGCCCATACGATTGGTGATCTGGCGGCGCTGACCGAGCGGCTGACCAATGAAATGATGCTGTTCAGCGCACTCGTCGGTGAGGCACCGGCAAAAATCGCCACATCGCCAACGCCGGAACTGGCTGGCTGTATTCACCCCGCACAAGCTGAATTGCACGCCGAGTTCTTGCGGGACCTTGAGGCCTGATCACTAGCGCTTGGCCTTCAGATAAGCGGCTCTGATCCAACTGATCATGGTTTTTGACTTGGCCGATCTGGGCGACCGTGGTCTACGGGGTTGTCGCGCAGTCCGCACCTCCGGAGCTCCCCTATGACCACCTCGTCCACTGCCGCCCGCCCGATCTTTGATGCGCTGCGGCCGACAGCGCGGGCGTTGCCGGAAAGTGGCATCGTCAAGGTGTTCAACCATGGGCGCGGCAAGGACGGGCTGATCCCGTTGTGGGCGGGTGAGGGCGATCTGCCGACCCCGGCATTCATCTCGGACGCCGCCCATAAATCGATGCTGACGGGTGAGACCTACTACACCCACAACCGCGGCATTCCCGACCTGCGCCAGGCACTCGCCCGCTACTTCACGCGGGTTTACGGCCAGCCGTTCCAGATGGACGAATTCTTCATCACGGGCGGCGGCATGCAAGCAGTGCAGCTGGCCGTCCAGGCGACTGTTTCGGCTGGCGAAGAAGTGCTGATCCCGACGCCCGCTTGGCCGAATTTTGGCGGGGCGCTCGCCGTTCACGGCGCGACGGTGAAATCCGTGCCGATGACGCTGGAGAAGGACGGCTGGCAGCTCTCCCTCGACCGGCTGTTCGCGGCGGCAGGGCCGAAAACCCGCGCCATCGTGATCAATTCGCCAGCCAATCCGACCGGCTGGACCGCTTCACGCGAGCAACTGAAGGCGATCCTCGAATTCGCCCGCGCCAAGGGCCTATGGATCATCGCCGACGAGATTTATGGCCGGTTCTACTTCAAGGGTGACTTGGCCCCCTCGTTCCTGGAATTCCGCCGCCCAGATGACCGCATCATCTTCGTCAACACGTTCTCGAAGAACTGGGCCATGACCGGCTGGCGGCTCGGCTGGCTGCAAGCCCCGCCGGAAATCGGCCAAGTCATCGAGAACCTAACGCAATACAACACCTCTGGTGTACCGACGTTCCATCAGCGGGCAGGCATTGTGGCGCTGGAAGAGGGCGAGCCGTTCCTGGCTGAACAGTTGGTGCGGGCGCGCAAGGGACGCGAGATCGTGCAGACGGCGCTATCGAAGTTCAACAGCGTCCGCTCCACCGCTCCAGATGGCGCGTTCTACTCCTTCTTCGCCATCGACGGGATGACCGACAGCATGAAAGCCGCCTTGCAACTGGTCGATGAAGCCAACATTGGCCTTGCCCCCGGCATCGCCTTCGGCGACAGCGCCGAGGGCTATTTCCGCATCTGTTTCCTGCGCTCCGCCGCACCGATGGAAGAAGCCATGACCCGCCTCACCGGCTGGCTGCAAAAGCGTTAAGCGGGTCCAGCAGGGCATCTAAAGTACACTGTCAAACGTCCGTCGTGGGTGGTTGCTACGTCGCGCCGACGGCTGCCCGTGGCCTATCGCACAACGGGAATCAGCGCGCGGATTCAACGTCAGCGTTAATCATGACCCGCGTCGCGGTGGCACAGCATGTCTACTGAATACCGGTCTAAGGTTGACGGGGGTCGTGAGACACGTCAAGGTTACTAATCAAGATCAATTGGTTAGCGAAGAGATGCAAAAGCACACAGATCATCAGCCAGATTGCGATCCAGATTGTAATCAAAATTGTCCGACCGTTCGTCCGGCATCACCGGAGCGAGGACTGCTGGTTGGTTGCTGCGTGTTTGCCTTGCTGATGGGTTGGATCGGGACTGGTCCGTCATCATCGCCTCAGATACCGTTGCCTGTGCCCGTGACCGCACAATTGGTTGAGGCGCTGCCAAGCCTATCGCTGACGACGAGGTCCGTGACCACGACCACGATACTGCCGACCCTTTCTGTCGCGACGGCCGACGACGAACCAGCGCCAGTTGTGGAATTGACGCAAACGCCTTCTGCAGCCGCCCCCGCCGCGAGCCCCGAGCCAACCACACCGCCAGCCAACGCCATTGCCGCCTTGCCAGCACCGGTCTTCGCGCAGGCCACGCCTGCCCCCGAAATGACGATGGACATGTACCTGGACCGGCTGATGCGGGCTGAATCCGGCGGGCGGCTGAATGCGCGCAGCGCCACATCTTCGGCACTGGGGCCATTCCAGTTCATCGACGAGACGTTTCGGATTGTCGTGCGGCGTCACTTCGCGGCTGAAACAGCAACGTTGACGCCGCCGCAAATTCTGGCGCTGCGCACGGACTTAGCGTTCTCCCGCCGCGCCGCCGAAGCGTTCACCAAGGACAACGCCAGCCTGCTAGTCGGCGCGGGCATTCCGGCAACGTTCCAGAACTTGCGGCTGGCCTATCTGCTGGGCGCTGGCGGTGCCATCAAAGTGCTGCAGACCGATCCGGCGATGCCGCTACCGACGCTGCTGCCAGCCAACGTCATCCGGGCCAACTCGTTCATGCGACCGCTGACGGCGAGCGGGTTGATTGCTCGGGCCGCGCGTGATGTTGCGGTTCAGCCATCGTCCGTCGCGGGTATTGTGGCGACGCCAGCAGCCACCGCCGACGTGAGCGCCGCTGTTGCGACCGTACCGCCTGCCAATCCGGCGGCGGTAGGTACAGGCACCATCAAGGTCGCTGCAATCGTGCCCAAGGCACCAGCCATCGTCGTGAACTGCGACCTCGGCCTCGCCAGCTGCCGCAAATGGCTCGCCACAGAACAGCGCCGCCAAGGCACCCGCAATCGCGGCGTCCGGGAAGCGAAGTTGCGGTAGGTCGCAAACGAAAAGGGCTGCCCGATGGACAGCCCTTCGTCGTCAACATCCCAGCAGGCCTAGCTTTACTTCACGCCGAGCAGTTCGACGTCGAAGATCAGCGTTGCGCCGCCGGGGATGACGCCACCGGCGCCACGGGCGCCGTAGCCGAGTTCCGGTGGGATGATCAGGGTGCGCTTGCCGCCGACTTTCATGCTGGCGACGCCCTCGTCCCAACCGCCGATGACCTGCTTGACGCCGATTTTGAAGCTGAACGGTGAGCCGCGATCCAGCGAGCTATCAAACTTCGCGCCCTTCTTGCCATCGACGTACAGCCAGCCGGTGTAGTGCATGCTGCAGTTCTGGCCGGTCTCGGGCGACGCGCCGGTACCAACGACGGTGTCGATGATCTCAAGTCCTGATGCGGTTTTCATAGGTTTTCCTGGTGTTTGGGCTGAGGCTGTCACGCTGACGGCCATCAAGCTGGCTGAACTGGTCATAAGCGCGAGCGCCATTGCACCCGCTTTGATGTAGGCACGCATAGATCCCCCTTAAGGTTCTGCAGTCCCGTTCTACGTCCCTGGGCTAGCCCTTAGCCTCAGCTCGACGGCTGGTCCAGCTTGCGGGTTAGATTTTCGAACTCTTTGCGCAGGTCTTCATTCTTGAAGATCTGCTCGAACGTTGGCGCTTCCAGCTTTTGGATCGCCTCGAACGAGGTGGCGCTGTCACGCATCAGGTTGCGCAGCTGAAAGCTGGCTTCCACCGTCTCGAAGGTGTTGTCGGCGATCTTCAGGTCATGCACGGCCTTTTTGCGGGCGGCGGCGATCTGCTCGCGCTGCTGTAGCATGTACTTGCGGTAGCCCTTGGCGGCTTCGTCGGCTAGCTTCTGGCTGTCGCGGTTGGCTTCCAGCGCCTTCTTCTGGTCCGGACGGTTTTCGCCGCGCAGCAGCTCCGCCGTTTTCTTGCGGGCCGCCTCAATGTCCTTAGAAATGGCATCGAGCTTCGGCATGTAGTTGGTGTCGATTTTGTTGATCAGCGTGTCCTGGGCGTGCACCAGCATTGCGAACAACGCCGCATGCATGGCAAAATATTTGCGCACTGCGTTGGTGTTGTCCGCCGACTGGCCCATCAGCTTCGCCAGCTGCGCATCGACCACTTTGGCCGAGTTGAACACCGCGACAAGGCGCACCAGATCGCCGGACAGCACGCTGTCGAGCAGCAGATCGACCTGCTCCGGCGCCATCTGGATGCCAGCTTTGGCCAGCGCCTCGCGAATTTCGGTCTTGGACTTCTTGATGTCTTCGCGGTTCAGCTCGATGCGCTTCTGCGCGTCAGCGATATCCTTGCCGAGGCTATCGACGGTGTCATTCAAAACGCCGGGCAGCATGCCATCTTTCGGCGCGACCAGCTGCTTTTCGCGCAGCTTGACGATGCGCTCTTCGATCTCGCGGATCGCCTTGCGGCGCTCCTCAACCTTCTTCTGCACGTCGACTACCGGCACGTCGGTGACGATGCCGAGCGCCGCCTCAAGCAAATCTCGGATTTTCTTCTCGCGGTCTTCCTTGGTCTCGGTCCACAGCGGCGTGATCATGAATTCGTCTTTGGAGGGCAGCTTCCTGGCTTCCCCCCGGTTCTTCGCGGTGTCTTGCAGGATCGCGTCAATGGCGGCCATCAGCTTCTTGGCCTGCTCATAGCTGGCCTCACCCTCGCGCGGGTCACGCTCGGCCGGTGGCTGGGCCGCAGGAGGCGCTGGAGCCGGTGCCGCAGCCCCGGGCGCAGCTTTCGGCGCGGCCTTACCGGGTGGCGTCGTTTGGTTGCGCAGCAGCTCGCCGATGCCATCACGCGTGCCCGACTGCGCCAAGCCAGCCGAAGCTGTCGCAACAAGCGCCAATGCTGACAGTGCGGAACGAAGAATCA
>JAYSVA010000300.1:0-1511 GCA_043718785.1 Hyphomicrobiaceae bacterium | reverse complement strand
TTTTCATGGAGCATCCCCTTTCGGTCAACCTAAGTAATCCCCATATAAACCCAGGTTACGTCGATGCCATTTCAGGGTCGGCGGACCATCAATCAACGGCATTGCTGTCACGCCTTCGGGGTGGGGGTTATGCGCGACACGGAGACGGCGACATGAACTTTGACAAGTACACGGAACGCGCACGCGGCTTTATTCAGGCGGCCCAGAGTTTAGCCCTGCGCGAGGGGCACCAGCAGTTCTCGACCGAGCATATCCTGAAGGTGCTGCTCGACGATCCCGAGGGCATGGCGATGGGGCTGATCACCAAGGCGGGTGGACGGCCACGCGATGTCATTGCGGCCACCGAAAAGGCCCTGGCGAAGCGACCGAGCGTGTCCGGCAGCGGCAGCGGTCAGTTGTATGTGATGCCGGAACTGGCGCGGCTATTCAACATCGCCGAGGGTGTCGCCAAGAAAGCGGGCGACAGCTACGTTTCCGTCGAAACGCTGCTGCTGACCATCGCTACCGATGTCGCCAGCGAGGCCGGGAAAAGCTTGGCCGAAGCGGGCGTCACGGCGAAAGCGCTGAACCAGGCGATCAACGACATGCGCAAAGGCCGCAAAGCCGACAGCGCCGGGGCCGAACAGTCCTATGACGCGCTGAAGAAGTATGCCCGCGACCTGACCGAGGCGGCCGCCTCGGGCAAACTCGACCCCGTGATCGGCCGTGACGAAGAAATCCGCCGCACCATGCAGGTGCTATCGCGCCGCACCAAGAATAACCCCGTACTGATTGGCGAACCCGGCGTCGGCAAAACCGCGATTGCCGAGGGCTTGGCATTGCGCATCGTTGCGGGCGATGTGCCGGAAAGCCTGAAGACCAAGAAGCTGATGTCGCTCGACATGGGCTCGCTGGTGGCAGGCGCCAAATTCCGTGGCGAGTTTGAGGAACGGCTGAAAGCGGTGCTGGCTGAGGTGACGGCGGAGGCGGGCGGCATTATCCTGTTCATCGACGAGTTGCATACGCTTGTTGGCGCGGGCAAATCTGAGGGGTCGATGGATGCGTCGAACCTGCTGAAACCGGCGTTGGCGCGCGGCGAGCTGCACTGCATCGGCGCGACCACGCTGGATGAATACCGCAAGTACATCGAGAAGGATGCAGCCCTGGCCCGGCGCTTCCAGCCGGTGCTGATCAACGAGCCGACGGTGGAAGATACCGTCTCGATCCTGCGTGGGCTGAAGGAGAAGTACGAGCTGCATCACGGCGTCCGCATCACCGATGCGGCCATTGTCGCGGCTGCGACGCTGTCCAACCGCTACATCACCGACCGCTTTCTGCCCGACAAAGCCATCGATCTGATCGACGAGGCGTCGTCGCGGCTGCGCATGCAGGTTGATAGCAAACCAGAGGCGCTGGACGAGATCGACCGCCGTCTGATGCAGCTACGGATTGAACGCGAGGCGCTGAAAAAGGAGCCGGATACCGCCTCGCAGGAGCGGCTGCAAAAGCTTGAGCAGGAGATCGTCCAGCTC
>JAYSVA010000299.1:0-3400 GCA_043718785.1 Hyphomicrobiaceae bacterium | reverse complement strand
TCGAGCCTTTTTCGCCGGGCCCCGCGCGTTCCAGCAGCTCAGCCAACATGCTGGCGACGGAGGGCGGATAGCCGCGCCGCACCGGTGGTTCACCGGCTGCCAGCCCGACCTCGCGCTGGGCCCGGGCAAACCGGGTCAAACTGTCGATGATCAGCAGCACGTTCTCGCCACGGTCACGGAACCCCTCCGCAATCGTCATCGCGGTGTTGGCCGCCAGCCGTCGCTCAATCGCCGGCCGGTCGGAGGTCGATGCCACCAGCACCGTCCGCTCGCGCACGGCGGGCAGTAGGTGCGCATCGTACATCTCGCGGATTTCGCGGCCGCGTTCACCCACCAGCGCAATCACCGCCTTGTGGAACCGCGACTGGTTAATCAGCATCGATACCAGCGTCGATTTGCCAAGCCCCGCACCGCCGAAAATGCCGACACGCTGGCCTGCGCCAACGGTCAGCATGCCGTCGATGGCGCGCACGCCCGTTTCGAATGGTTCGCGCACCAACTGGCGTTTGAGCGCCACCGGCGGCAGGCAGGTCACTGGCCGTTGTTCGCTGTCGCCGGACGGCGTGACGCCCTCGACCCGGCCAAACGCGTCCGTCACCTGGCCAAGCAGGTGATCGCCGACGTGCACGGTCAACGGCTTCAGCAGCGACACCACCTGCGTCAGCGTTGAGACGCCGCGCAAGTCTGCGAATGGCGACAGGATCGCCTCGTCGCCTTCGATGCCGACGATTTCTGCTGGCAGCTCGCTGCCGTCGGTATTGCGCAGTAGGCACATGTCGCCGATGCGGGCTTCATCCAACACCGCGCGCACGGTGAGGCCGCGCACCTGCCGGACGATGCCGAGCGGGCGCGTTGACGGGTTGGCCGCCCGGGCCAGCAAGTCAGAACGGATTTTGCCGATGGAGCTGGTCATGATCGGCGTCAGCCGCCTGATCCACGTTGATGAGGGCCAGACTGATCATCACCGCTCAAGTCGGGCTCGTGATGCGGGGTCAGATCGCGGTCGGCGTTGGCAAGATTTTCGCGGATCGCTTTCAGCTGCGAATGCACATCCAGATCGACGGAGCCAAACCGGGTCACTAGCAGGGCGCGGCCCGGTGGCAGCCGGTTGTCCAGCTTGGCGACCGGCAGGCGTGCATGGGGCATGCGGGCCTTCAGGTCGGCCAGCGCGCGGCGCACCACTTGGACGCTGTCAGGGCTGGCGTGCACGATGAACGCCTCGCGATCAATATGGGCGCTCAAAGCCTTGCTGATCGCCAAGTAATCAGCGTTCGACCCGCCGACTTCGCCGATGATGGTCTCCGCCACGCGGACGGCCAAATCCGCGATGGTGTTTTCGGCATTGCTGAAGAACGTGCTGACTTCCTGCTCGATGCGGGTCAGGTGGCCGGCAAATTCGCGCGCGGCTTCGGAGCGGCCATCGCTCAACCCGGTTTCGTGACCATCGGCGGTCGCCTGATCGACTTGCGCCTGCAGGTCATCAATCTGCTTCCGCAAGCCACGCAGGGTCTGCTGGGCATCGAAGAATTCGTGGATCTCCGGCGTTCGCACCAACGTGCCCTGCCCGCGCTGGATCGGCAGCTGCGCAAAACTCTCGAAGAATGTGCCGTCCAGGCTCGACTGCCGTGGCGGCGGTGGTGGGGTGACCGACGACGGTGCCGTCGTGCGGATGGTGTCGGGGCGAGGTGCCTGTCGACCATTCGTTTCTTGCGGGAAGGGATGCTGGTCTCTCATGTTGTCCTCACGTGAGCCAATACACGACGCAGTGCTTGTTCATCACGATCGGGGTCGCCGCCGTCATCAATCTCGTGCCAATCGAGATCAAGAACGGCGGCGATGCTGTCGAGATGATCCGGTAAAGCAGTTTGCAGATGGGTATAGACCGCCCGCAATCCAGCAGCTAGCAGAACATCGGTCAAGTCGGACCGGTTCAAGTCAAAACGGGTCTTGGGCGCGGCGTCGAGCGCATGTTCGATGCCGAACCGCCAAGCGTCGGCACCGAGATCGTCCACGAGTGCGGCAATGTCCTCACCGTCGACAAACCGAGCGAGTTCAGCCCCGTGCAGCACCGCGCCGACGGTCCGGCACAACCGGAAAAAATCCTGCTCAGACCGCAGCCAAAACGCCAGGTCCGGGTGAGCGGTGAACGCTTCGAGCAAACTGCCAACGGTGTTCGGCAACCGGCGCGCGATGCGCGGGATAGTTGCCAGTTCCGCCAGCAGCGGCTGGATCACGGGTTCAACCGACAGCGCCTGGATAGCCTGTTGGCGCTGAACGCGGCCGATCCAGCGATCCGCCGCAACCGCCGCGTTGGCGGACGTCTGGAGCTGTTGGCGGGTTTGCAGTCGGCGGCTCATCCGTTCGTGTCCGTATCGTTCCAGAATTTAAAATCAAGGCCCAGAGGGCCGGAAGCCAGATCGATCCTCGTCAGATCGCAATGCCGAAATTACGGTTCCAATCTACTGTGTCCGGGCTGTGAACAGTCGGAACGCCCCAAATGCGAGTGCGGCTAACCCGAGGGCTAACGCCGCCGAAATTGCGGTGCCCCAGGCACCCAATGACGCCAGACCCGTGAGCACAGTGTCCGGCTGGTCACCGGTGCGGGCCAGCAGCGGAATGACGTCTTCAGGCAGCATCGTGACCGCGACGCGGTCATAGGTCAACCCCGTCACGCTGTTCGAAATAATCGACCGCACGCTGTCCTGGAAATCGCCACGCAGGATCTCCGGGTTATGGCGGATCAGCACCGAGGCCGACGGCGGCGATGTCACCTGACCTAAAGCGTTCTTCTCGGCCAGCGCCACGTGAACGCGCGCTTGTGAGACGCCGGAGATATGCATCAGGGTGCTGGTCAGCTCCTGCGAAATTCCGTAGGCGAGGCGCGCTCGGTCGTCGGAGGGCGACGCCAGATACGACTCTTTCGGTAGAATTTCGGTCAGGGTTGCGCGCTTGTCGCGGGGCAGTCCAGCGCGTGCCAGAACCCGGGCGGCGCCCCCTGTGTGCCCGGTCGCAACAGATAGGCTCAACGTACCGGCGCGTGCATCGGCTGACGTGCTGCCGCTGAACCCGGCGGCTTCGAGCACCGCTAGCATTTCATTGGCTTCGCGCTGGCCGAGGCCTGAATAAAGCACCTGTGTGCGGCAACCGGATAGTCCGAGTATAAGGACCAAACAGACGAGAACGCGAACGAACCGGGACATGCCTTACCTCGTTAACCACAAGCGCGTGTTGCTGACCTGCTCACCCAAGTGAAAGCCGACCGTCTATTGTCCGGTCACAAGCTGGCGGACGCCAGTCGTCAGCTGCCCGGCGGTGCGCACCAGCAATTGCGTATCCACGGCATAGGTATAAAGATCTGCCAGCTGCTTAACCATCTCTCGCTGGTTTGGTGGACCACTGG
>JAYSVA010000298.1:0-3400 GCA_043718785.1 Hyphomicrobiaceae bacterium | reverse complement strand
TCAACGCCACCAAACTGTTAGCGCTCAGTTCGAACGCCCCCAGCGGTATGGTTGCGCGCAAGAAGCCGGACACCGCGAGGCCGCATACGATGACGGTCAACGCCGTGGCTTCGAGTGGCCGGTTGTTGGTCGCCAGCAGCACCAGGCAGGCGGTGATGCCCCAGAACGCCGCGAGGTACGGCGTGTAGCCGGAGAACAGCACCGTGATCAGGATGATCAGCGGCGATAGCGTCGGCCAGTCGCGGCGGAACACGTCGGCCATGCGCGGAATTTCGGACTCGGGCAGGCCGAGCATGCCGGTTTTCTTGGCCTCGAAATGCACCTGCATCAGCACCCCGAAGAAGTGCATGAACGCCGGCACAATCGCGGCGACGATGATGGTGCCGTAGGGCATGTTGAGAAATTCAACCATCAAGAACGCGGCTGCGCCCATGATCGGCGGCGTGATCTGCCCGCCAGTCGCCGCCGTGCTCTCCACGGCTGCCGCGAAATGGCGCTGATAGCCGAGCCGGATCATCATCGGGATGGTCAGCGAGCCGACCGTCACGGTGTTCGCCACCGACGAGCCGGAAATCATGCCGAACAAGGCCGAGCCAAAGATCGAGATCTTGGCCGGACCGCCCGCGAACCGCCCGGCCACCGCTGCGGCAACGCCGAGAAACAGCCGTCCCAGGCCGATTTTGGTGGCGAGCACGCCGAACAGCACGAAGTGGAACACATACGTCGCCACGACACCAAGCGCAGTGCCGTAGATGCCCTGGCTGGTCAGATACAGGTGGTTGACGAGGTTCGACCAGCTCGAGCCCGGATGGATGAAAATGCCCGGGAATTTCTGCCCGAACAGCGCATACGCCATCGCGAACAGCGCGATCAACGGCAATCCCCAGCCAATGGCGCGACGCGTCGCTTCCAGCAGCAGAATGATGATGGTTGAACCCATGATCACGTCGAGCTTGTTGGGGTTGCCAACACGGTCCGCCAGATCATGGAACACATACGGCACATACAAGCTGGCGACCGCCGCCGCGATGGCGAACGCCCAATCCACCAGCGGAATGCCGCCGGGGCTGAGAATTGTGGAGGGTTGCGCGGTTTTGCCCGCACCCGGCGTCCAGGCGAACACCAGAAAGATCAGCCCGATCACGAACGACAGATGCATGCCGCGATGCAGCGTCTCCTCCAGCAGGCCGAATCCCGCCGTGTAGTAGTGGAACAGCGACAGCGCGCACAGCAGCACGGACACGAGCAGGCCCGCAGTTGGGCTCTGCTTGCGGAAACTGATCTCCGGATCCAGTTCCTCCTCAAGCCGCCGTGCCTCGTCCTCCGAAATCGTCTGGATCGTCATAGCGCCCCCTGTGCGTTGCCCCGACTGTGCCGGGATGTTGGACTTCCGTCACGCGAAAACCGCATGCCGTTCCGACCACATGGCCGGACTGCACGCAGTGTCTCACCGCCCAGGAGGGCGGGGATAAGTTTCGGCGGGGAGTTTGGGGGCATGGTTAACAAACACGGTTAACGCGGTGGCGCACGTTTGACGGCGTTGGGAGTGCGCCGCTGGCAATTGGACCACCGAAGCCCACCCCACGGTGTCATCCTCGGGCTTGTCCCGAGGACCCAGGGTGCAACACATTCGAACCCTGAGGAACGGCACAATATCGCCGAGTAACTGGTTCAACTGGACGTGTACAAAATCGGAGTCGTTACGCCCACCGCGCCCAAAATCGCTTGCCGAACCCGCTGAACTCTGGGTCCTCGGGACGAGCCCGAGGATGACATCTGTGGGGTGAGCGAGGGTGAGCATTTGTCACCCCGTGAATTCAGCTACCAGCCATGCCCGCTGCCACCTTTGACCTGCACTCCCTGGCCGTTCTACGCTGCCTCAAATTTCGGGGGACCGGCATGGCCAAGACTGTCATCACGTGTGCGCTGACGGGTGGGTTTGATACCGTCGACAAGAACCCGGCGGTGCCGGTGACGCCGGAGCAGATCGCGCGGTCGGGGCTGGATGCGGCGAACGCGGGCGCGGCGGTGATCCACATCCACGTGCGCGACCCAAAAACCGGCAAACCATCGATGGCGCTGGAGCTGTACGAGGAGACCGTCCAGCGCATCCGGGCCGAGAACAGGCAAGTGGTGGTCAACCTGACCTCCGGCGCGGGTGGGCGGTTTATCCCGGCGGACGGCGACGATCCGTGGAAGGCTGGCACCGGCACCACGCTGACATCGCCCGCAATTCGCATGCGCCACATCGAGAAGCTCAAGCCGGATATCTGCTCGCTGGATTGCGGCAGCATGAATTTCGGCCCGCACGTGTTCATCAATACGCCCGGACATCTGGCCGACATGGCGGCGCGGGCCAAGGCCGTTGGCACCAAGCCGGAGCTGGAAGTGTTCGAGATGGGCCACATCGAGATGGCCAAGAAGCTCATCAGTGATGGCCTGATCCCCGGTGTGCCGCTGTTTCAGCTCTGCCTCGGCATCTCCTACGGCGCACCCGCCACGCCCGAGACGATGCTGGCGATGCGCAACAATCTGCCCCACGGCGCGCTGTGGTCGGCGTTTGGCATCGGCCGCCAGCAGTTCCCGTTCGTGGCGCAGACCGTGCTGTTCGGTGGGCACGTCCGCATCGGCCTGGAAGACAACCTGTACCTCGGCAAAGGTCAGCTCGCCCCCTCCAACGCCGCGATGGTGGCCAAAGCCGCCGCCATCGTCCGCCTGATGGGCGGCGACATCGCCACCCCATCTGAAGCACGCATGATTTTCGGGTTAGGAGCCGCCATATGATCACCGTTGATTTCAAAGGTAAGAAGGCACTGGTCACCGGCGGGGCTTCAGGCATCGGGCTGGCCGTGGTGGAGGCGTTGCTACGCTGCGGCGCAACGGTGGCCGTGAACTTCCTGCCAACCGACCAGCGCGGCCCCATCGTCGTTGAGGCGCTCGCCAAGGGCAAAGGGACCGGCCACAACTCCGGCGTGATTGCGGCTCCGGGCAACGTCTCGGACGCCAAGGACGCCGCCCGCATGGTGGCGAAGGCCATCGCCGATATGCAGGGCCTGGACATCCTGATCAACAACGCCGGCACGCCCGCTACCGTCGAGCCGATCCCGTTCGAGGATTTCGACGCCATGACCGAGGAGAAGTGGGAGAGCATCCTCTCGACCAACCTGATCGGCCCGTTCCGCTGCGCCAAGGCGGCCTCAACGGCGTTGCGTAAGTCGCATGGCGTCATCGTCAACACCGCCTCGATTGCCGGGCTCGGCGGGCAAGGCTCGTCGATTGCCTATTCCGCCAGCAAGGCCGGGTTGATCAACCTGACCCGCAACATGGCCAAAGCCTTCGGCCCGGATGTGCGCGTCAATGCCGTCGCCCCCGGCCTAACGCGAACGCCGTGGACCGACCC
>JAYSVA010000297.1:0-1514 GCA_043718785.1 Hyphomicrobiaceae bacterium | reverse complement strand
CGCGCCGGCACTCGCCGAAGCCAGCGTTGGTATAGCGATGGGATCGGGCACCGATGTCGCGCAAGAGAGTGCGGACGTAGTGTTGCTAGGCAATGATCTGGTTCGATTGGTCGACACGCTCAAGATCGCGCGCCGCACGCGCGGAATCATCTGGCAGAACTTCGCCGGTACAATCGTCGTCGATCTGGCAGGCATCAGCCTGGCGTCAGTCGGGCTCCTCAATCCGCTGCTCGCGGCTTTCATTCATGT
The DNA here is from genome assembly GCA_043718785.1 of Hyphomicrobiaceae bacterium. Taxonomy (GTDB): domain Bacteria; phylum Pseudomonadota; class Alphaproteobacteria; order Rhizobiales; family Hyphomicrobiaceae; genus JAYSVA01. Next base: position 1,265 of record JAYSVA010000297.1, on the reverse strand, counting down.
CGTCTCGGAACTCACCTTCATCCTCAATTCGGCGCGGCTTCTCCCGCAACGGGCGCAAGCCAATGAAGGCCACTCGGCGACCGCCCCGCATCCACAAAGCGAGCTTGTCGGAGCGCACCTGTGAGCTCAGATTCGCCCTGCACCGATATGTGCGGCATGGATCGTCGAAGCGGTTGGTGCAGGGGATGCGGCCGAACGGCGGCTGAGATACGTGCATGGCTGAAAATGCAGCCTGGCACCTGCAAAATGGTCCTCAAAGACTTGAAACGTCGGCTACAGCGCTTGAAAGATCAGGGTCGGGCAGCAAGCTCGAGCACCGCTGCCGGCGCAGGATCCTTGAACGCCAATACCAGTGCCAACCTTGGCTGGCGCGGGTCCTGATCCTTTTATTGCACCGTTGCGGGCGGAAACGCTTGGGAACTGGGTAATGTGTATATCTCAAATCGGGCTGGCTTTGGGGGCGCGTTGACTTACCGCCGGGTGGTTGCCGATCCGGGCGAGTGACGAGGCTAGTGCCGTCAATACGATTTTGTTGACGCTATGAGAACAGTTCGGCCGAAAAGACAGCAACAAACCCGAGGAAAAACAATGAGGTGACGAGCCGTGTCCCGCCAAGGTCGTGCGCCCGTACCAACAGCTCCTCAGTGACAAAATAGAGAAGCGCAGCGGAGCCGAACGCGAGCAACGTGGCAAGAACGGCGGGCGCCCCAACCAGAAGTGTGAAGCCGATCAGCGCTGAAGCGACCAGGACGGCAGCCAATCCCACACAGGTAGCAACCACGGTCGTCGGGCGGGCGCCGCCGCTGCGCATTGCGATTTCGGTCGCCAATCCAAGAATGAACATTTCGAGCGCCAGCGCGGCCGAAACCAGCACGCGCTTGCGCGCGCCGATCGCAAAGCCGGTGCCGATAACCACGCCGTCGATGACACAGTCCATGGACACGGCTGCGAGAAAACCAAGCGGAATTAGAGCGTTGCCAGTATCGCGAGCTTCCAGTCGCTCCGCCAACCAGCGCATTACGAACATGGTGGCAACCCCGGTGATAACCCCGGCGACAGCCCTCCACGGCGTCATTCTCGCCATAGCCGTCTCAGTGACCGTCCCAATTACAGTCGATCACGGCCAGGGCGGATTCGTGCCCAATCGCGGCTATTCGGATCCGCATTTCCGATGCCCGTAAGCGGACGTTACCTGGCACCGCAATTGTTCGGCTGTCAGGGCGACGACGCTATAAGCGGTCGCTTGGTCAAATGCCACTAGCCTC
>JAYSVA010000296.1:0-1519 GCA_043718785.1 Hyphomicrobiaceae bacterium | reverse complement strand
TGACCAAGTGGACGATAGATTTTGCGCCGATGATCCCCGCTTCCATCTTCTGGGCGGGCGCGGTCGTGGCATGTCTGCTGGTGGCGTTGCTGTTGTTCCGGCGGACGCGCGGGGTGTTCTTCCGGACTGCCGCGCTGGGCACGCTGCTGCTGGCGCTGGCCAACCCGACGCTGCGTGAGGAGCTGCGCGAAAACCTCGGCAATATCGCCATTGTCGTGATTGACGAGAGCACCAGCATGATGCTGGCGACGCGGCCCGCCCAGGCTGCCGCGATCAAGTCTGACATTGAAGCCAAGCTCGGTAAAATACCGGGCCTGACTGTCAAGTGGGTGGCGTCGTCGAAACCTGATGGCGAGGGCGCGTCCGGCACCAATTTGTTCACCGACCTCAACAAGGCGCTGGCCAGCACGCCGCCGGACCGGCTGGCGGGCGTGATCATGATCACCGACGGGCAGGTCCACGACATCCCGAAATCGGTGGCGGCGCTTGGCTTTGATGCGCCCGTGCACGCGCTGCTGGCGGGTCGTCCGGATGAGTTCGACCGCCGCATCGAAGTCGTATCGGCGCCGAAATACGGCATCGTCGGTCAGACCCGCGACGTCGAGGTCAAGGTGCACGAAACCGGCCGCCGCACCGGTGGTACGATCTCGCTGAAAGTGCGCCGCGAGGCTAAGCCGGATGAGATCCGGCGTGCCGAAATCGGCCAGATCGTCAAGCTGCCGATGCCATTCCCGCACTCCGGCACCAATGTCATGGAAATCGAGCTGGAGACCGCGCCCGGCGAGCTGACTGCCGCCAACAACCGCGTCGTTGTTGCTGCTGAAGGCGTGCGCGAGAACCTGCGCGTCTTGCTGGTCTCAGGCGAGCCGCACGCCGGTGAACGGACGTGGCGCAACCTGCTGAAGTCCGATGCCGCCGTTGACTTGGTGCACTTCACGATTTTGCGGCCGCCGGAGAAGAACGACGGCACGCCGGTCAACCAGCTGTCGCTGATCCCGTTCCCGACGCAGGAGCTGTTCTCTAAGAAGATCAAGGAGTTCGACCTGATCATCTTCGACCGCTACCAGAACCGCGGCATCCTGCCGATGATCTACTATGACAACATCTCCAACTACGTGTCCGAGCACGGCGGCGCGCTGCTGATCGCGGCGGGCGATGACTATGCCGGTTCGTCGAGCCTTGTGCGCACGCCGCTGAGCCCGGTCCTTCCCGCGACGCCGACGGGGCGGGTGCTGGAGCAGCCGTTCAAAGCCAAGATCACCGACATCGGCAACAAGCATCCGGTGACGCGCGGGCTGCCCGGTGGCGGCTCTGGTGAGGGCGCCAACGCCATCCCCGCAAGCTGGGGCAAGTGGTATCGGCAGGTTGACGTGAAGCTGGAACGTGGCCGCTCGGTGATGAGCGGCGTCGATGACAAGCCGCTGCTGATTCTGGACCGCAAAGGCAAGGGGCGTGTGGCCCTGATGACGTCGGACCATGCGTGGCTTTGGGCGCGCGGCTACGACGGCGGCGGGCCGCA
>JAYSVA010000295.1:0-7520 GCA_043718785.1 Hyphomicrobiaceae bacterium | reverse complement strand
TTGAAACCAGCCCCGGTTACGGTCGGCACAATGACGACCTGGTTCTGCAGCCGGTGTAGCGCTGCTGCTATTTTGCCATCGGGATCGTTGGCTTTTTTGGTGATCTCGTAGTGCACCTGATCGACGATGTGGATCGGGATCGAGAAGCTGCCAAGCAAATCAACCCGTCCAATCCGGGCCAGTGTCAGGACCGGACTGGCATCTGGGATGATCACAACGACATCCACCAGCGTTTTGTTTGCCATCTCAACCGCTCTTGCACCCGCAATCGCCGGGTTCGATGCGTTGGTCCATGGCGCGGGCGGGTTCGGGGCAGCCGGCGTCGCCGACGATCTTGGCCGGTACGCCCGCGACTGTCTTGTTGTCGGGCACGTCCTGCAGCACGACGCTGCCTGCGGCCACCCGGCTGCAGTTGCCGACGCGGATGTTGCCGAGCACCTTGGCGCCAGCGGCCAGCAGCACGTTGTTGCCGATCTTCGGATGCCGGTCGCCGGTTTCCTTGCCGTTGCCGCCCAGCGTCACGCCCTGCAGGATCGAGCAGTTGTCACCAATCACCGCCGTCTCGCCGATGACGATGCCGGTGCCGTGGTCGATCATGATGCCCATGCCAAAGCGGGCTGCCGGATTGATATCAATGGCGAAGATCCGCGACGCCTGGCTCTGCAGATACAACGCGAAGTCGCGCCGCCCGACGTTCCACAGCGCGTGGGCGAAGCGGTGCGTCACCAAGGCGTGGAAGCCTTTGAAGTATAGCAGCGGCTCAAGATAGCGGCTGCAAGCGGGGTCACGGTCGAAGGTGGCGGCGAGGTCCGCGCGGAACGCCTTGCCGATTTCCGGGTTGCACTGCAGCACATCCTGGAACAGCCGGTTGATCAGCCCGCCATCGACGTCGGCGTGGTTCAGACGCTGGGACAGGCGGTGGCAGATCGAGGCCTCCAGCTGGTCGTGGCTCAGCACCGTCGCGAAGATAAAGCCGCCAAGCGCCGGTTCTGCGGCGATGGCGGCCTCGGCCTCCGACCGAATGGCCGACCAGATCGGGTCAACAGCATGAATGTTGCCGGGCTTGTTTCGTTGGGTGGAGCGTTGTGACATGCGTGGTCACCTCAGTTTAGGTCAGTTTGGGAATGACGGAGCGAACGGACGAATGATGCAAGCCCGATGCTCGAATTACAGCGTTTATAGCAGGTTTTAGTGACATTGGCGACAGCAGCGCGCCTTGGAAATGCACGGCATTTTACGGTTTCATTTAACCGTGCCGCAGTGGCCTAAGGCTGAAGGTGACTGAAACGTGATTGTGATTGCCGCGCCACACATCCCAGCCGTTCGTAGATGGTCACAATAAGCCACGAAGCTTGCCACAATGTGGACGAATGCCTGCCCAACTCTCACGTCAGATTGGTATTAACGAAACGCAATGAACTGAGTCGCCCACTGCTTGCCCCCACTGTTGCCACTGAAGGAGCCGAACCCATGATCAACCTGTCAGCGCCGCGCCAGCCACTGCCCGCCTTGCGCTTGCCCCGTATGGTTCGCGATTTCCTGACAGGACTTGTGATCTTTGGTGCGATGCTAGCCGTGACGACATTCTCGCCGCTGTCAAACGACCCGAACCCGACGTTCGCCGGCGCTGCTTTGGCTGGCCAGTACACCATGCCGACGGAAGCGCAGGGCCTGATCGCTGCCAACTTCAAACCGAATTTCACCGCATCAACGCGGATTGTCCGGACCACGGAACAGACGCAGGGCCTGCTCATTGTCGGCCTTGTATTCTCTGCGATGGTGGCCCTCAATCTCGCGTTTCTGAGACACCTGCGCCGCGTGTACGCCTCCCCGCGGCAGGGTGCGTGGAGGAGGGGCGCGTGAGCTTCCTCATTGGGGCTCGTAATGCTTCTCCTCCACACCTATATGCTGCGAGAATCTGCGGCGGGCTTTGCATCGCCGCAGATTTCACTACAGTAAGCACCGTCGCTGCAGTACGCGTTCGTATCGATTATTGATCCGGGGCTGACATGGAACGCTTGAGTATCAACAGCATCACGACATCAGCCATCGAGACGCCTGCAAAGGTAGGTATCAGCATCGCAACCATTTGCGGTGCTTTCATGCTTGCGGTCGGACTGATGCAGGTCACGGCAGCCGACCGGCTGGTCGATGGCGGCTATGATCAGGCGATTGCGGTGGCAAGCGCACGGCAGGATCCTGCGGGCACTCTGACTGGCGGGCTTCGATTAGCAACCCACTCATCGGTGAAGGTGCAACCAAGCGCACCGACAGCGGCCACGGAGCATGCTTGGCTGACCCGCCCAGTGTTGCAAGGTGAGCCCGTGCAGCTTGAGCCGGTGACGGCACGAGCGATTAGCTCAGTGATTGGATCAACGGTTGGCGCACGCTTTACGGTCGCCAGCGCAGACAGTGTCCAGACGCTTGAGGTCATCGACGTCATTGAGATTTCGCTGGAGCAGTTGAGCCGCAGCACGACGGCAGACCGGCAAGGCAAACTGCTGTTGGTATCGTGCAAGATTGTCGGCGAGGCAAAAGCGCCCGATTCTAAGGCCAACGAGGTCGTTCGGTTTATCGTCGATGCCGATCTCACCCACCCAGTCCGGTTGCCGCGCGCCCTTTAACGGCTACGATTCGCTCTGATCCACTAGAAACTGGGCCCAATGGCGGTTGAACGGGTGCACCGCTTTGGTTGCGCCCTCCGCATTGACCAGCGGCCGCCCCTCGTTGGTCCAGCGAAACAACCCGCCTGTGAGATTAGCGACCCTAATGTTTCGCTGGCCCAACACGCCTAATAATCGGCTGGCGAGTACGCTGCTGCGAACGCCAACCGCGCAGTAAAACACCGCCCACTCAGCCTCTTGCCGCCGTGCCAACGTGTCCCGCACGACCTGAAGTGCCGACTCGCCGCGTGTTGGCACGCGGACGGCATTTGCGACATGGCTGACGGCGAACTCGCGCGGCTCCCGCACATCGAACAGTACGATTTTGACGGGAGCGGCGGCGAGCCGGGCTGCCAGTGCTGCCGGCAGGATGTGGTCGATGTCAGGGTGCCGTGACGCGACATCCGCTGCCATATCGCGCAGCGGATCGTCGCCTAGTGCAGGCGTCGCCCAAGCTGACCGTCCCATCAGCCGGAGTGCTGTCCGATAAATCACCTGCAACCCCTACGATCAGGAACTTCTGTCTATCAACTGGCAACTAAATCTGACGCGCAAAAGCGCTGCAAACTATGGCAGAAACGGCATCCCATCCGCTAGCAATCTTTGCAGTGTTTTGACGCGCCGGAGCTTCAATAATGTCGACTCGCCTTTCACCTGAGGCTCTAAATCAGCTGTTTCTGACCGCGCGCTCGCATACCAAGTGGAAGTCCCACGAGGTGCCGGACAGCCTGTTGCGCGAGCTAGTGGACGTAATGAAAATGGCGCCGACCAGCGCCAATTGCTCGCCAGCCCGCTTGGTGTTTGTCAAGTCAGCGGCGGCCAAAGGCGTGCTGAAGCCCTACGTGTCGCATACCAACCTGATCCAGACGATGGCGGCACCAGTGACCGTGATCGTTGGCTATGACCGCAAGTTCTACGATCACCTACCGAAGCTTTATCCCTATGCCTCGAATGCCAAGTCCTGGTTTACCAGCAGCGAGGAACATGCCGAGCAGACCGCATTCCGCAACGGCACCCTGCAAGGTGCGTATCTGCTGTTGGCGGCGCGGGCACTTGGGCTTGATGCAGGCGCCATGTCAGGGTTTGACAACGCTGGTATCGACGGCACGTTCTTCGCTGGCACAACTTACAAATCTAATTTCCTGATCAACATCGGCTACGGCGACCCAGCCGGTATTCTACCCCGCTCGCCCCGCTTCGCGTTCGATGATATGGCGCAGATCGTTTAGGGGGACATGATACTACGGCGAAGTCGCTGACGTGATCCGCAGCGCGCAAAAAGCAACTTTCACGCATTGCTTTGTAGCCAATCCGCACGCACCGTGCTCCAAACCTTGAGCAAACGGGAACCGTGTGATGCGTCGTCGATCTTGGTGTTTGACCGTATCGGTCTTCCTCTCTTTCATCTTTTTGCAGAGCGCTGCTGCGCAGACCGTTTCACCCACCACCGGGCAAAGCTTGCCTGGTTTGGAGGCTTTTGATGATGCCATGCATAGCCTGATGAGCAACCACAAGTATCCGGGTGGCACGCTGGCCGTGGCGTACCAGGGTCGCTTGGTGCTCGACAAAGCCTATGGCTATGCCAAGCAAGGAAACACTGGAAGCACGGCGATGGTGGCTGGGCAGCGCATGCGTATCGCCAGCATGTCCAAACTCATCACAGCCGTGGCTGCGCTCAAAGCGGCGGAGCATGGCAAGCTCGACCTCGACAAGCCGCTGGTGGAGACCATGGGTTTTTCCACGCGAGCCACAGACTATGCCGATGCGCGCATCACAAAAATTACCATTCGCCAGCTCCTGCAAAACCATGCTGGCTGGACGACAAATCGCAGCCAGGACCCGATGTTTGAGCGCGCTCCGCCCTGCCCAAGGCGCTCGGAGCGTTGGCTTGGCAGCATGAAACTTGATGCCGAACCGGGCCAGCTCTACAGCTACAGCAACATCAATTTTTGCCTTGTTCAGCAGGCCATTGAAAAAGTCACTGGCCGAAAATACGAAGACTATGTGAAAGCGGAAATCGCCGCCCCTGTCGGCATCAAGAGCTGGGAGTTTGCCACTCTGCGCGGCAAAGCCGATGAGCCTGATTACATCGTTCAAGCGGGCGATAGCGGCAATTCCGATGCCAATATTGACCTTGAAGCGCTGGGTGGAGCAGGTGCATGGACCAGCACTGCGGCCGACTACGTACGGTTCTATTCGGCATTGCGTGGCTACAAAGCGCAATCGCTCCTCAGTCCGGCGTCGTTTGCCCTGTTACACGCCCGTTCCACTGCTGTGGCCAGCGCCACCAACCCGGTGTATTACGGCCTAGGCACCAATGCGCGTGAAGTCAGCAGCACCAGCCATACGATTTTTCATGCCGGAAGTTTGCCCGGCACCAGCAGCTTCGGCCTGTCTTTTCCTTCAGGCTGGACCATGGCGGTCATTTTTAACTCGCGCGTACCCGCCAGCAGTCGCGAACAAGCAGTCAGCGAAACTTCTCGCTTGCTGGTGCAGGCGGCCACCAAATCCAAACCACCTGCAGGTGATCTTTTTCCCTGAGCGTACGCCCACTGTCCGCGTGTTATGAGCTGCCAGTATTCATAGTCAGACGGGATGTGAGGTTGCGTGATTATCTTGGCGTTCGATGCATGTTTTGGCGGCTGTTCGGTGGCGGTTTGCGAGGACGGGCGCGTGCTGGCATCGGATGCCGTCGCGCCAGCTCCCGGCAAGGCTGATCTGCTGGTGCAGCTGATCGCGGCGGTGTTGCAGCAGGCCAGCCAGCCCATCGATCAGATTGACCGCATCGCCGTCACATATGGCCCTGGTGGGTTCACCGGGGTGCGCGTTGGTGTGGCCGCGGCCCGTGCCCTCGCATTGGCGACGGGCAAGCCTCTGGTCGCCACATCCAGCCTGCACGTGATGGCGGCAGAGGCACGCGCTAATACCGCCTTAGTTGCCGGTCGCGATCTCATCGTCGCCGTTGATGCCCATCGTGGCGAGCTTTACGTGCAGTCGTTTGACGCCGCGGGTGCGCCGTCCACCGCGGCCCATGCGGTCGGCGTTGGCGATTCTGACTGGCTGCCGACCAACCGCCCTCTTCTCGTCGTCGGCTCCGGTGCGACATTGTTGGTTGAAGCGGCGCAAATGGCTGGGCTGGATGCGCGCGCTGGCTTGCCAACTCTGCTACCGTCTGCGCAATACTTGGGTTCACTCGCCTCGCAGCTGCCGCCGCTGTCCGTTTTGTCCCCACTTTATCTGCGCGCCCCTGATGCCAAGCCCTCCAGTGCGGCTTTACCTTCGAGAGCCTGATGATACCTCCTAGCAGCAACTTGGCCAGCAGTTTGGCCAGCATTCCGACCACCGGACGCCTTGATCCGAAGTACGTCAGCCTGATCATGGCTGACCCTGATCGGCTCGCCGAAATCGTCGCCATGCACGCCGCCGCATTCCCGCCGCCGGTCGGACCAGTGTGGGGCGAGGACATGCTGCGGCCGTTGCTGGAGAATCCGGCATCGGTGACGTTTATTGCCCGCGTCGGATTTGCCGGGGCCAATACCGGGTTCATTATCGGTCAGGTGGCGGCGGACGTCTCCGAGATCGTCACGGTCGGCGTCGCGCCGGAGTGGCAGCGGCGCGGCATTGGTGCTCATCTGATCGGCGCGTTCGGGCGTGCGGCCAGCCGTGCAGGTGCAACCCGCCTGTTCCTGGAAGTCGCAGATGACAATGTTGCTGCTTTTAAGCTGTATTCCAGCATCGGCTGCACGGAAGTAAGCCGCCGCAAAGGCTACTATCAGCGACCGGGCGCGGCACCCGTCGATGCGATCGTGATGTCCAAGCCGCTTGCCGTATAAGACGGGACAACGGTAACGCGACATGGACGCGCGGGCAGGACGCGCCTATAACGCTGATCATCAAGCGCATAGGTTAGTCGCCAAGCATGTCGGTCGTTACCGCACCATCGAAGAACCGCATTGAGCGCCAGTGCGCCGAACTCGGGCTCCGCATGACTGGCCAACGGCGCACCATCGCGCGCGTGCTCACCGATGCCGATGATCACCCGAACGTCGAGGAAGTGCACCGCCGGGCTCACGGGGTTGATCCGCGCATTTCGCTGTCGACGGTGTACCGGACCCTGCGGCTGTTCGAGGCCAAGGGTATCCTGGAGCGCCATGATTTCGGCGCTGGGCGGCGGCGCTACGAGGAAGCGAGCCAGCGCCATCACGATCATCTAATCGACGTTGATACCGGCCGCATCATTGAGTTCCGCAATGAGGAAATCGAAAAACTGCAGGAGCGGATCGCCCGTGAGCACGGGTTTACGCTGGTCGGCCATAAGCTTGAACTGTACGGCGTGCCGATCAAGCGCCCGAAACGCTGACCTAAATGCTTGATCTAGCGCCGCAGTTGGGGCGTTATAGGGTTGGGTGGTACGCCTTCAATCCAGTCGTGCGCCGCCTTTTTTGTGCGCACGTCCATACGAAAGTTCCCGATGTCCACGTCGACCACCCTTGCCCCGCCTTCAGCAGCCCCGCCGGTTTCGACGCTGCCAGCGGACCATCCGCCGGTGAAGTTCGGCAAGGTCGGGGTGCTGCTGCTCAATCTTGGTACGCCGGATGCGACCGATTATTGGTCGATGCGCCGGTATCTCAAGGAGTTCCTGTCGGATCGCCGGGTGATTGAGGTTCCAAGGCTGATCTGGTGGCCGATCCTGAACGGCATCATTCTGACGGTGCGGCCCGGCAAAAAGGGCAAAGATTATGCCTCGATCTGGAACAACGAGCGCAACGAGGGGCCGCTAAAGACGATCACGCGGAGCCAGGCGGAGGGGTTGGCCGAGAAGTTATCCGCACTTCCCAACGTCATCGTTGATTGGGC
>JAYSVA010000294.1:0-7525 GCA_043718785.1 Hyphomicrobiaceae bacterium | reverse complement strand
CGTCGAGCTAAAGCCGCCACGTGCTACCCTAGCTGCACGAATCACAACCTCACCTGCGAGAGCCCGCACCCATGGCCAAAGCATCGAAGAACCAGTTTGTCTGCCAGGCGTGTGGTGCCGTCTCGACGCGGTGGGCGGGGAAGTGTGTGGGGTGCAACGAGTGGAACACCATCTCGGAGGAGGCGGGCAGTGTTGCGGCGGTGCCGGGGTCGGGACTCAGTGGCTCGACCAAGGGGCGGGCGGTCAAACTTGAGACGCTGCAGAGCCGCTCGGAGGAGGTGCCGCGCATCTGGACGGGTATGGCGGAGCTGGACCGGGTGACGGGTGGCGGCATCGTGCCGGGGTCGGCGATGCTGATTGGTGGCGAGCCGGGCATCGGCAAATCAACGCTGCTGCTACAACTTACGGCGGCGCTGGCAAGCCAGGGCCATAGCACCATCTACTTCTCGGGCGAAGAAGCGGCGGCGCAGGTGCGGATGCGGGCGGAACGGCTCGGCTTGTCCAATGCGCCGGTGAAGCTCGCCTCGGAAACCAACCTCGCCAACATCCTCGCAACGCTGTCCGAAGGCCGCCGTCCCGATCTGGTGGTGATCGATTCGATCCAGACGTTATGGGCCGATGCGCTTGATGCGGCACCCGGCACCGTGTCCCAGGTGCGGGCGGCGACGCAATCGCTGATCCGGTTCGCCAAGCAGGCGGGATCGGCGCTGCTGCTGGTCGGGCATGTCACCAAGGATGGCCAGATCGCCGGGCCGAAAGTAGTTGAGCACATGGTCGATACCGTGCTGTATTTCGAGGGCGATCGCGGCCATCCGTTCCGCATTCTCCGTGCGGTGAAGAACCGGTTCGGTGCGACCGACGAGATCGGCGTGTTCGAGATGGTGCAGTCGGGCCTGCGCGAGGTCGCCAACCCGTCGGAGCTGTTCCTGGGCGACCGCGACAGCAAAGCGCCGGGTGCCGCCGTATTCGCGGGCGTCGAGGGCACAAGGCCGCTGCTGGTCGAGATTCAGGCGTTGGTCGCACCCTCTGCACTCGGCACGCCGCGTCGCGCGGTCGTTGGCTGGGATAGCAACCGGCTCGCCATGTTGCTCGCGGTGCTCGATGCCCGTTGCGGCGTGTCGTTTGCCCAGGCCGACGTCTATCTGAATATCGCGGGCGGCATGAAAATAACCGAGCCAGCGGCGGACTTGGCGGCGGCGGCGGCCCTGCTCTCGTCATTTTCTGGTGTTGCACTGCCGATGGACCAGATCTTCTTTGGCGAGATTAGTCTTTCGGGCGGCATCAGGGCGGCATCACAGATGACGACACGTCTCAAGGAAGCGCAAAAATTGGGCTTCACCCGCGCCACTTTGCCGGCGGTGGGCGAGCTGGACGGGCCACCGTCGAAGCTGCAGCTTTCCCGGTATAGCCATTTAAGGGAGCTTGCAGAGGCGTTAGCGCCATGCCAGTGATCGGGAAAATAGTTAACAACGCTGACTCGCGCCTTATGGGGACCAAAAGCCTATGATCGGGCCACTGTCTTACCTCGATATCGGCCTGCTTGGCCTTGCGTTCCTGTCCGGCTTGCTGGCGATGTACCGCGGCTTCGCCCGTGAAGTGCTGTCGATTGTGTCATGGGCGGTCGCGGGTGGTGCTGGGGCCTATGTCTGGCTGAAGCAAGCCGGGCTTGCCGCAGAGATGACCCAGTCGCTGAGCTTGCCGCATCCGCTGATTGCCAGCGTGGGTCTGTCGGCGGCGGCGTTCCTGATCACCTTGGTGGTGGTGCATCTGATCACCTCGCGCATGTCGGACGCGATCCTCGACAGCCGCATTGGCGTCATTGACCGCAGCCTTGGCTTCGTGTTCGGGGCGGTGCGGGGGTTCATGATCGTGCTGATCCCCTACATGTTCTATTCGGTCTATGGACCGCCGGAAAAAGACCAGTTTGACTGGGTGAAGAAGTCGGTGTTCCGGTCCACGCTGGATCGGTCCAGCGCCGCACTGAAGCCGCCGCTGCTGGCGGTAGTGGAAAAGCTGTCGAGCAAGTCTGTCGCGTCTGAGGCGCAATAACGTGCGCCGCGTACGACTTTTCGCCTAGGATGATTGACGCATGCGTCAATCATGTGCACGACATTGCTAAGTGTTGCGCTGATTAGCTGTGGTCACGTGCGTAACGGTGGTGTAACGCGTCACCAACCCCGGTGGACGACCCAGGAGGCGCAAATGTCTGGTACTGTTAGCTCTTATCAGCGACACGTAGATGACAGCCAGACTCCCGCCACCGAACCCACCCCTCATCATCGAGCCGACACCGACCGCTATGGCGACGACCGGCTGCGCGAGGAGTGCGGAATTTTCGGTGTGCTCGGCCAAGCCGACGCTGCCGCCTTGACCGCCCTCGGCCTGCATGCCTTGCAACATCGCGGCCAGGAAGCAGCCGGTATCGTTTCGTTCGACGGCAAACGCTTCCACACGGAACGCCGCCTCGGCCTGGTCGGCGATAACTTCAACAAACCCGATGTGATGGAGCGCCTGAAGGGCAGCATGGCCGTCGGCCACGTGCGCTACTCCACCACCGGCGATACCATCCTGCGCAACGTCCAACCGCTGTTTGCCGACCTCGATACCGGCGGCTTCGCGGTGGCGCATAACGGCAATCTCACCAATGCCATGACGTTGCGTCGCGAGCTGGTGCAGGCGGGCGCGATCTACCAGTCGACCTCGGACACCGAGGTGATCCTGCACCTGATGGCGCGCTCGAAGAAGCGTCGGGTGATCGAGCGGCTGATTGATGCGTTGCGCCAGATTGAAGGGGCCTATGCCCTGGTTTGCGCTACCAACGACATGCTGATCGGCGTCCGCGACCCCATCGGCATCCGCCCGCTGGTCATTGGCAGGCTTGGTGAGTCCTACATTTTGGCCTCAGAAACCTGCGCGCTGGATATCGTCGGCGCGGAATTCGTCCGCGAAGTCGATAATGGCGAAATCGTGGTCATTACCGCCGAGGGCATCGAGAGCCACCGCCCGTTCCCGAAACGCCCGGCCCGCCCGTGCATCTTCGAATACATCTATTTCGCCCGGCCAGATTCGGTGGTCGGTGGCCGCAGCGTCTATGCGGTGCGCCAAGCGATGGGCCGCCAGCTCGCCAAGGAATCACCGGTTGCGGCTGATGTGATCGTGCCGATCCCTGACTCAGGCGTGCCAGCCGCGCTTGGGTATGCGGCGGCCGCTGGCGTGCCGTTTGAACTCGGCATCATCCGCAACCACTACGTCGGCCGCACCTTTATTGAGCCGACACAGCGCATCCGCCAGCTCGGCGTCAAGCTCAAGCATTCCGCCAACCGCCATGCCATCGAAGGCAAACGCATCGTCCTGATCGACGATAGCGTGGTGCGCGGCACCACATCAAAGAAGATCGTGACGATGATGCGGGAAGCCGGTGCCAAGGAAGTGCACATGCGCATCGCCTGCCCGGAGATCAAGCACGGCGACTTCTATGGCATCGACACGCCAAGCAAATCGGAGTTGTTAGCCGCCCGCATGAACCTCGAGGAAATGCGCGAATTTATGGGTGCGGATAGCTTGGCGTTCCTCTCGGTCGAGGGCCTGTATGTGGCGATGGGCAAAGGTCCGCGTGATGCCGTCACGCCGCAGTTTACCGACCACTGCTTCACCGGCGACTACCCCACCGAACTCACCGACCAAACCGGCGGCACCCCGCTGCGCCAGTTGTCGCTGCTGTCCGAGGTGCGTTGAGCGAGGTTGGACGTGACCACCCCTTCGGTCTACGACTGACGAGCCAAATGGCGGACACTTTCGGTTCTTTCTCCTCCTCCCCCTTGAGGGGGAGGACCGCACGGCTCGATTTTTGTACTTCACAAAAATCGACCTTGCCGTGCGCGGTGGGGGTGTTTCGGCCACTTGTCCCGCCGCACGAAGACCACCCCCACCTCACGACGGCATCGCTGTGCGAAGCCATCGTTGTCCTCCCCCCTCAAGGGGGAGGAGGCGAATCCCTAGCGTGCGTTGGCAAACGGTCAATCGATTGGCTCGACGGTCTGATTTGGCTCGGCGCCAAATCGACCTACACCCTTGCAAATTCCCGTCACATATTTGCACGGAGGCGGAATTGGCGATACGCCAATTCGCGCCGGGGGTGAGGGGCGGCAACTTGCACCAGCCCACCTAAGCCGGATCCCAGATTTGTTCGGGCATGGGGAGGCCGGTCCAGGCATCGGGGCCTAGGGGCGAGGCGATGGGCACGCCGATGGTCTCGGAGACCCATTGCAACTGGCGGACGTGCTGGCCGCTGTGCCAGGTGGTGCGTTCCAGGAATTCGTGCATGGTTTGGCGGCCATAGTAGACATCGGCGGTGGCCTGCCAGCCGCGCTCCTTCCCGTGACTGATGAACCAGGTGTTGATACGGCGCCGGACATCCACGCCATAAGCGTTGAGATGCTTGTGGCCCCAGCCCTGCGGCGGCACGCGGTTGTAGGCGTCAAACACCAGGGGAATGCCGATTTCATGTTCCAGGAAGGCGTCGGCGATGTTGAAGATGTGGAAGCCGAGATCGGCGTAACTGCGCGGGCGGTTGGGCAATAGGGTTGGCAGTTCAGACACTGGCAATGCCGCCACCATCGACAGCGTTACGGCGAGATTGCGGTCGAGACGCCGCTGCAACTCCAGCACGGGCAGAATTTTCGGCGCGCCGTAGGTGATGCCGCACAGCTTGGCGACGTCGGCGAGCACCTGGCCATCAACAAATTCGCGACCGCGTCGGACGACTGGCACTTGGCGCAGTCCAAACACGACGAGTTCGTCCATCGCCCCGTCGTCAGACAGGACGTTGCGCGAGGTGAACGCCACACCGTGTTTGGTCAGGAACTCTTTCGTGCGCAGGCAACTGGTGCAGCCCGGCTGCCAGTAAACCAGGATTTCCGATGGTTCCATGTTATGCCTCTGCATTGTCAGGGTTACCCCACCACCGCCTGGAACTTGCCGGGCAGGTTGGAGTGCCACCACTTGCCTTTCAGCACGACGCCATCGGCGACGATGCGTTGGCGGCCCTTCAGGCATTCGCCGAGCACGTCGAAATAGTCGAACTCGCCGTCTTTTACTGATATCACCGTAGCATCACCGGCGGCACCGGCTTTGAACGTGCCGAGTTCCGGGCGGTTGAGGGCGATGGCGGCGTTGACGGTGCTCTGCTTGATGACGTCGACCAGCGGCACGCCCATGCACAGGAACTTCGACATCGTCGTCACCTGATCGAAGGCGGGACCGTCGATGCAGAGGGTGTGGACATCAGATGAGATGGTGTCGGGATAGAAGCCGTTGGCCAGCATGGCCCGGGTGGTTTTGAACGAAAACGACCCGGCGCCGTGGCCGATGTCGAACAGCACGCCGCGCTTGCGGGCGGCCAGAACGGCGGGTTTCACAGTTCCTTGCGGGGTGCACGGTGCGTTGGGGAAGGGCCGGAAGGCGTGGGTCAGCACGTCGCCGGGACGCAGCATGTCGAGCACGGCTTCATAGCTGGGCGGCGGATGATCGATGTGCGCCATCAGCGGCATGCCGACTTCCTCGGCGACCTGTAGGGCCATGTTCAGAGGGCCAATGCCCTGATCGCCGGAGGAGTGACGGCCAACGCGCACCTTGATGCCAACGATGATGTCACGGTTAGCGTCGGCGACCTCCGCGCATTCTTTTGGGGCGAGCAGGCGGATGTTCTCGCTTTCGCCGACCATGATGGTTTTCGAGAACCCGTAGATCCCGGCGAATGACACGTGCAGATAGGCGAGGATGCGCGCGTCCGAACGCTCGATGACGTGACGACGGAACCCGGCGAAGTTGCCCGGCCCGGCGCTGCCGGTGTCGATGGACGTGGTGACGCCGGAGGTGCGGCAGAACTCGTCGGCGTCGATGCCGAGCGAGGTGCCACCCCAGTAGACGTGGGTGTGCATGTCGATCAGGCCGGGGGTCACGACATGACCGGTGCAATCGCGAACTTCGGTTTTCGGGCCGGGTTTCAGACCCTTGGCGACGCCGGTGACTTTGCCGTCCTTAAAGCCGACATCGCTGATGCCATCAATGTTCTGTGACGGATCAATGACCCGTCCACCGCGCAGAATGAGATCATAGGTCATGTCGCTCTAGCCCTCGCCCCGAAGTTGGAAATCGACGCTAGTTTTGCCCGGTTGGGCGGCAAATGCGACCGAAATCGACGCAATCCTTCAGCGCGGTTCTGGAGGGGCTGGCGAAAATCAAACAGAAATCAAACAACCGTTCAGCCGATCTTAACCCTGATGGCGCATCGTCTCATGGTGGAGCTGTTCGCTCCGCGTGTCATTCCAGCGCGTAACTGTAGAGTAGAGAGTTGGTCATGCGTCATTGTGTAAACCAGGAAGAGTCTGGTCTGCTTGCATTCGGGGCCACGCTCGGTGCCACCGTTGCTGCGGCCGTGGTTCTTGTTTCAGCCGTGTTTCTAATGCCGGATTTCGCGCACGCTGCGGAACCCGCGAAGTTGAACACGCCGCCCGCGCAGCAAGCGCCTAGCACCACCCCGCAGTCGCAGCAGAACGGCAATAGTTCCGGTAATGGCGGTTGTAAATGTCCCGGATCGACGCCGCCCGAAGATCCAGCGGAACGTGCCCGTCGCTGGCCCAAGCCGGCACTGGCTGATGCCAGTCCATCGCCGCGGCCTGGCGAACAGAAGATGCAACTCGACGATACAGATGAAATCGCGGCTTTTGAGGCGCTGCATCTCGGACTGACCGAAGTAGCTGATGGTGCCACATATGTCTGGCATCGCGCCAATGGACGGTTAAGTGGTGCCGTTCAGCCGACGCAGTCGTTCAAGGCGTCCAACGGCCAGATCTGTCGGCACATCGTGATTTCATTGAGCTCTGGCACAATGCACCGTCGCACCGAAGGCATCGCCTGCCGCGCCCCGACAGGGGTGTGGAGCCTCAACGGCTGAAGACGTAGGCCCCAAATTTACGGTTACAATTGTAACGCCGGATGCGTGAGCATCCGGCTTTTGCGGTGCGCCAGGCATGGCGCGGAGGTGCCGCAATGCGCCGTTTGGCCGGAGTGGTATCGGCCGATGACTTGGAGGTGAAAGTCCTTTGCGGGCCCTGGTGATGGGAACCGCTAGCCGAACAGCAAGGGTGTCGAGGGCGACCTCGGATCCGAAGGCAGCTGCAGGCAAAGTGCCGGCCTGACGAATAGGAAGCGCATATGAGGCATCCGCATCCGGGCGAGGGGACCATTAGACTCGAAGCCCAATATCATCCGGAGGGTGCGGCTGTAGATGCGACGGGTACACGGCATGAAGGTCACGCATCTTACCCTGGGAAGTCTGCCGACCTGCCCCTCGACGCCCTCGGGTGGAGGGGTGTGCTACCGGCGCCGAGAGGCGTCGGGATGGGACGGCAGATGACAGCAGAGACCGTAGTAGCCGAACCGATCGGCAAAGGGTCGAACATGATAGGTCGGAGTGGAGGAACAACCTTTCGATGGTGATGAAAGACGCAGCAAACGGGCCTGA
>JAYSVA010000293.1:0-7550 GCA_043718785.1 Hyphomicrobiaceae bacterium | reverse complement strand
ACTTCGGGCCACACCCGCCGCACGCGCCGCACGGAGACCACCCCCACCTCACGACGGCATCGCTTCGCGAAGCCATCGTTGTCCTCCCCCCTCAAGGGGGAGGAGGCGAAACCCGGGAGTGCGGAGCAAGACTTGGGCGGCATATGCGATTGCCCTGCCCTCAAGGGGGGAGGAGGAGGGAAACTGAAAGAGTTATCGGTTCGGCTCGATGCATCACACCACCCGGAACGTCAGGTGGTTACCCCAGGGGTCGTTGCGGCTGGGGCCGAGCTTGGCCATGGGGTGGCCGCTATCGACCACGAACTCGACGGCGGCGAGGCCGGCGCTGTTGGCCGCGCGCGCGCCCGCACCGGCGCTCGACCAGGTGTTGGTGGCGATGTGGTGGTGGTAGCCGCCCGCTGACAGAAACGCGGCTCCCGTACGGCCGTAGGTGCGGTCAAGGCCGAGCACCTGGCCATAGAACGCTTCCGCCGCCGCGATATCGCCGACTTTCAGGTGCACGTGGCCAATGGCGGCCGCATCCGGGAACGCCGCGCGGGCAGGCAATTTGGCCCCCGCCGCCACCACACCGGCGACGTCCATCGCCAACGTCGTCATCTGCACTTCATATGGCTTGCCGCCAGCCGGACGCTTCCAGCTCTCGGGCGGACGATCTGAGTACACCTCGATGCCATTGCCCTCGGGATCGGTGAGGTAGAACGCATCGCTGACGCCATGATCTGACGCACCATCAAACCGCACATCACGCTCATGCGCCGCCTTAAACCAGACGCCCAGTTCAGCGCGCGATGGCAGCAGAAACGCTGTGTGAAACAGCCCAGCGCTGCCCTGCAGCTCAGGCGTCGCATCGGGGGCTGACAGCAGGTGCAGATAGCCGACGCCGCCTGCCCCAAGCGTGATGCGGTCAGCCGTTTCGGATACCCGTTGCAGGCCAATGGATTGCTCATAGTACGCGGCCAAAGCCGCCATATCCCGCGCCCGTAACGTCACGGATCCGATGTGCACAGGGGCCTGATGCGACTGCAGCGGCGATGTTGATGTTGGCATGACGAAATCTCCATATCTGAGGGGCCGCGCGGCCTGCCAACTCTAACTGGCAGACCGCGCTGGTGCAAAACGCATTCATTTGACGATTTCATTCACGGTTCGAGGATGGGCGCAGCGCATAGGCACCATCGCCCAGCAGCGCCTGCACCACCAAAGCCACCGCCCAGAACAGCGGGTATTCCCACCCGCCACCGGCGTTGCTGAACACCCAGCCGTTGCCGACATGAACCATGGTCGCACCCAGCAGCACCGGCACCGCCGCCAGCGCCACCCAGCGCGTGTAGACGCCCGCAATCAGCATCAGCCCGCCCAGCACTTCGATGGCGATGACGGGATACGCCAGCGCGCCGGGAAAGCCGACCTTGGCGAAAAAACCAACAGTGCCGGGAATTGTGAACACAAAGATCTTCAGCAGGCCGTGCGCCAATAGCAGTGCGCCGAGGCTGACGCGCAATAGGGTCGTACCGTAGTCTGATGTACGTGGGTCGTTCATGGTCGTTGCTCCGATTGGTCCTGGCCGGTGGTGGCCATGTCCGGAAGCTAATTCCGTTCTTTGTGGATGATTAGCTGGAGAATTTGGCGCATATTCCTTCTATAACGGAAGGAACGCTCCATGGACCGCCTGGACTGTGACCGCATGTATATCGCTGTGCTCGAAACCGGCAGTTTCGCTCGTGCCGCCGAGCGGCTGCGCGTCAGCTCCGGTCAAGCCTCCAAGCTGGTCACCCGGCTCGAACATGACCTGGGCGTCCAGCTGCTGCATCGCACCACACGCGCGCTCAGCCCGACGGAGGTCGGCCAAGCCTACTTCGACCAGATTCGCCGCATCGTCGACGAGTTCGACGCCCTTGATGTCGCCGTGAAATCGCGTTCCACGGAGGCCACCGGTCGCCTGCGGCTCACCGCACCGTTGACCTTCGGCACGACCCAATTGGCACCGCTGCTGCTGGATTTCCTCGCGCTGCATCCCCGCATCGATCTCGACGTCGGCTTCTCCGACCGCGCGGTCAACCTCGTCGACGAGGGGTTTGATGCGGCGGTCCGCATCGGCACCGTCACCGACCTGACGCTGATCGCCCGCAAGGTCACCGTGTCCCGAATCGTGCTGGCGGCATCGCCGGATTATCTGCGGGCTAACGGCTCACCGGCTACGCCCGACGACCTCACCGGACATGCCTGTATCATCGACACCAACTTTCGCGAACCCACCGCCTGGACCTTCCAGCACCCGGGCGGCGCGCAGCAAGCCGTGCCCGTCAGCGGCCGCCTGCACCTCTCCAGCGCCGACGCGTGTGTGCTGGCGGCGGAACGCGGCCTCGGCATTGTCCGCAGCCCCAGCTTTATCGCAGGCCCTGCCTTCGCACGGGGCACCCTGGTGCCTGTCCTCAGGGCCTACGAAGACGCCCCCATCGGCATCCATGTGCTTTATCCGCCAACCCGCCACCTAACGGCGAAGGTCCGCGCCCTCGTTGATTTCCTCAGCCTGCAGTTTCGCGGCACCCCGCCTTGGGATCAAGGCTGGTGAACGCGGCGTCAAGGCGTCGTGCGCGAGAATGGCACTTTGACGGTACGTCCGCCACCCAAGCCAACGACCACCACGGGGCGGCCGTTGACTGTGGTCAGGCTGAAATCCGCCACCGCCGCTGATGGCAGCGGCGCGCTGCCAATTTCGCGGACGCCGCCCTTGAAGCGGATGAACCGCAGGGTGCGCCGGTCCAACGATGGCACCGCCAGATCAGCGACGCCGTCGCCATCAAAATCCGCGACGGCGGACAGCCCGAGCTCCCGCGATCCCGCCACGTGGTTGGAGGTGTCCGACAGCGTCGCCAACTCAACCAGCTTGCCCGACCGCAGGGTCCAGAGGCGCAACCGGCCCAGCACATGTGGCATCTGTACGTAGGCGATGTCCAACTTGCCGTCGCCGTCGAAATCAGCGATGCCAGCCGGATTGAGCCACGTATTCTGCGAGCCCGTTGGCGGCGTTTCCGCGATAATGGCGAGCTTGTCATTGACGACGCCCAGCACCGCCAGTGCCGCGCCCTTTCCCGCGTAAGATCGCACCACGATAATCTCGTCGCGCCCATCGCCATCAAGGTCGGCGAGGCGTGGCTGGCGGTCCTCAAACACGGAATCGTCCGGCAAGGTCAGCTTCAGCGTCCGGCCATCCTTGAGTTGTACCACCAGACTTGCCGCTTCATACGATCCGCCCAGCACAAAGTGCCGATAGCGCGTCGTCGGGTCAGCCAGCCAGGCCACGGCAATGTTTTTCTGCCCCTTGGCAACGCGGTGATCAGCGAGCTGGCCAGGCCTCGTCTCAGCCGCCGCCTGCGCGCCGCCGAGACAAAGCAGCACAAAACCTAGAAGTCGGGCAGCGAGGCGCATGGGCGGGATCCAATCACGGTGCAGGAGAGGTTACAGAGCGTGGATCTCCTGCCAGAGCGCCTCATAACGCGCCATTCACGTCTGCTTGATTTCGGTCTTATGGATTAGCCGGGGCAGCTCCCAAAGCGAAAGGGCCGCTATTACATCACTTTATCCGAGATTTTCTGTGCCACGGGGATGCTGGCCTTGAACGACGGGCGGGCTTCCATCCGGGCGCAGTAGGCGGCGAGATCCGGATATTGCGCTGGCCAGTCGAATTCGGGGAAGCGGACGCTGAAGTAGCCGAGTGCGGTGCCAGCCGCGATATCGCCGAGGCCGAAGCGGTCACCCACCGCAAACGCGCGGTCGCCGATCAGCCGGGCCATCTCTGCGACGCCGCCGTCGATTTTGCGGCGCTGGCGGGCGATCCATTCCGGGCTTTGGTGGGTGGCAGGCCGCATCCTCTCGAAGAACGACAGCACAAACGCGTCACAGACACCATCGGCCAGCACCTCCAATCGGCGGGCGGCAATCTTGCCATCGACATCGGCGGGCAGTAGCGGCGTTTCCGGGTGCTTGAGTTCAAGATACTGCAGGATGAAGCTTGACTCGTAGACGCTCGATCCGTCGGCGAGAATGAGGATTGGCAGTTTCTCCAGCGGGTTATGCTGCGGCGTGGCCGTGGTCTTGTCCCATGGCACCTCGGTGATCAGCTCAAACGGGATTTGTTTCTCGGCCAGCGCAATCCGCACTTTGCGGGCATAGGGGCTCGGCGTGGCACTGATCAGTTTGTACATGTGGGTCTCGGTGGTTGGACGGTTGTGCCACACACGGTATCTGGCGTCCCAGGGTCCGTCGAGCGCGAGCTTCGGACTATCGGCTCTTGTTGGACGTTGGGTCAAGCTTTGGCGCGACCCAACATCCGCGGGAGAAAGCAAAGGTTTGGTTAGCACCACCCGCTAATGCCGAGCTATTCAGTCGTCATCCGGTCCAAACGCGGTGTTGGGGGCTTTGATGTCGAAACGGGTGTCGCCGAGCTTCGGCTGGTAGATTTCCATGCAATTGCCGGGGCCGTCGGTGAGCATCCAGGGGTGGGTGAGGAAGGTTTTCTGCGTATGGCGCTCCCCCGGATTGAGGTTGGCATACGTGACCGGCGTCCCGGCGAAGTCGAGCCACGTGACGCCCCGGTAGGATTTCGACTTGTTGACGAATGTAATCGTGATCGGCGTATCGGAGTTCAGCGATTTCAAGCGTCCCTGCCCGGTGCAAGTTGGATGCAGTTTGGCCGGTGTCTTCGCGGCGGTCTGTAGCATCTGCTCCAACACGGCTAGGCGGCTCTGGTAGGTGCTGCGCAGGCAATCGGTATTGTCACCGCAGCGGTTACGTTCGATCAGCCATTGGCGCTGCTCCGCGCGGATCGAGTTGAAGCGGCGGGCCGAAATCCTGCGCTCCAGATCGCCGTAGACCTCGTTCAGCTGGCCATCGCGGCGGATCAGATTGTTGTCGAGACAGATCGCTTTCTCAGCCGAGGTCGGGCGTTTGGAACAGTGGGCCTCGCGGATAACGCCCTTGTTATGAGTGTTTTTCTCGGCGTTGACGCTGCTGGCGGTAGCGCCAATCAGAACGCCGGTCAGGGCCAACAGCATAGGTTTGCAGCAGGTCGAAAAGCGGGCCATCTGACGTCCTCAATGGGTTGAGCCAACTACCGTTCAATGCACTGAGCGTGTCACGCCCACCGCTGAAACTCCAGGATAGTTCAGCCAACATGCCGCCATTTGCCGGAGGCTTCCGTTGGCTTCAACGCTCGACAGGGGGGCGGGTCTTTGGCACAAGCGCGACAGGACGTTCCGACTCGCGACCAGGATAGGCACGCTTATGGCCTTTTCGCCCCAAAATGCTGCGCCGACCCACGCGGGGCGGGCGATTGCCGCGCCGAAAAATGTTGCCGTGATCGGTGCCGGGGTCATCGGCATCACCATCGCGCATGCGCTGCTCGATGAGGGGCACAGCGTGCTACTGATCGACAAGGGGCAGCCGGGGGCGGGCACCTCGCGCGGCAACGCCGGGGCCATCGCGCACACCGATATCCTGCCGCTGGCATCGCCCGATCTGATCGGCAAAATCGCGGGCATGATGCTCGATCCGCTCGGGCCGTTGGCGATCCGGCCGGGCTATCTGCCGAAGCTGCTGCCGTGGCTCGGTCGGTTCCTGCTGGCCAGCCGTCCGGCCGCCGTCGAGCGGTCGATCCGGGGCATCGTGCCGCTGCAGGCGCTCAGCATGGCCGCCTGGGACCGGCGGCTGAACGCGCTCGACCTCAAGGGCGAGCTGAACCATCAGGGCTTTCTGTATTGCTTCGACAACGCCAGCGAATTCGAGAAGGCCAAGAAGGTCTATGACCGTCAGCGCGATCTCGGCATTGAGGTGCAATTGTTCGACCGCGACGGCACATTGGCGCTCGAGCCGGAGCTGGCCGACACGTTCGTTGGCTCGGCGTTGTTCCCGGCCGTCGCCCACGTCAACGACCCGTTTGAGTTGAGCCAAAAGCTCGCCGCCAGCCTGCGCCAGCGCGGGGCCGCCGTGATCGAGCGCGATGTGATGGGCGTCGGCCTTGACGGCGACAACCCGTGGATCGCCTCGTCAGACGGATCGGTGTTGCAAGCTGACATGGTGGTGATCGCGATGGGGGCGTGGTCGAAGCAGCTGGCCAAAGGCCTCGGCGATTATGTGCCCCTGGATACCGAGCGCGGCTATAACGCGACGATGACGGAGCCGGGCGTCACGTTCACCCGCCCCGTGTTGTTCGAGGGGCACGGCTTCGTCATCACGCCACTGAAGACCGGCTTGCGCGTCGGCGGCGCGGTCGAGCTGGCCAGCGTTGATGCGGCCCCCAACTGGGCCCGCGTTGAGGCGTTGCTGACGAAGGCCAAAAGCTTCGTGCCGGGCCTGAAGCAAGATGGCCGCAAGGACTGGATGGGCTGCCGTCCCTCGCTGCCCGACAGCCTGCCGGTGATTTCACGTTCGCGAGCGACGCCACGGGTGCTGTACGCGTTCGGCCACGCCCATCACGGCCTGACCCAAGCCGCCGCCACCGCCGAACTGATCGCCGCAATGATCGCGGGCCGCGAAACCGCTATCGACGTCACCCCCTACAGCGCGCAACGGTTTTAGGCAGGGCCGGTCAGCCCGTGACCGAACCACAGGTCTCGTCTGCAATTGAACCGCCGCTGTCGGGCAGGGCCTTGCTCAAAGCTTGACGACCAAAAACGAGCCATTGCGGCGGGACAGTACTTCGGCCCCGGAGGGGCCATGGGCTGTAGCTACGGGTGGAGCGCAGAGGAACCCGTAGAATTGGGCCTCCCGTTGAGAGGAGCCCCGGAGGGGCGAAGGAGTGCGGTAGCGGGCACGCCCAATGCCTCCGCCCCGCCGGGGCGGATACGAATATGAACCGACTTCCCACGGGTTCCGCTGCAGCGGAACCCGTGGCTACAGTCCCCGGCCCCTCCGGGGCCGACATGTCCGATCGCTGAAATCCGGCCCGTTAGGTCCTGGCAATTGCCGTCGCTCGCAAATGATGGCATTCGATCCGCCAGCCGCGCCGGATGCGGATCAGGATCATCGCACGTGCTGCATACCGCCTTCTACAAGTTCGTTGATGTCGCTGATGTCGAGGCGGTGGTGGCGGGCGTGCGGGCGCTGGCGAGCGGACTGACCGGCGGCATCATCGTCGCGGAGGAGGGCATCAGCGGCGTTGCGGCTGGTGCCCCGGAAGCGGTGGCGGCATTCGAAGTGGCGCTGACTTCGGCCGCTTTCGCCAACGGCATCTTCGCGGGCATGGCGTTCAAGCGCAGCGCCTGTGTGACGCCGCCGTTTGGCCGCCTGAAGGTGTCGCGCAAGCCGGAGATTGTGGCGCTGGGAGATGTGCCCGACGGCCCCGCCGATGCTCACAACGCGCTCAGCCCGCAGGCGTGGCGCGAGGTGATCGCCCGCGATGATGTGGTGGTGCTGGATAACCGCAACAGCTTTGAATACCGGCTCGGACGGTTTGCCGGGGCCGTCGATCCGGAAGTGGCGCACTTCCGCGATTTTCCGGGGTACATCGAAGCCCACGCCGACGGGTGGAAACAAGCAGGCAAGACTGTTGC
>JAYSVA010000292.1:0-7562 GCA_043718785.1 Hyphomicrobiaceae bacterium | reverse complement strand
CGCGCCGGGCTGCCGTCTGACACGGCGGAAGCGCTGACCAAGGCGTCGGAGCTCGGCATTTACGTCAAGGATCGCACCGCGTCGGTGCGGTTCTCCGGCCGCAGCTACGTGCTGCCGTCGCGCGGCCAGCAGGGCATTCCGGTGGTCACCGTGAACGCTGAGAAAGTCGCCATTGAGATCTATCGCGTCGGCGACCGCAATCTGGCGCAGACGCTGATCAACGGCGATTTCCAGAAGCAGATGGCCGGGCATGATCTGGAGGCTGTGAAGGAGCGCACGGGCGCGCGGGTTTACAGCGGCGTGCTCGATGTCACGTCGAAAGCCAACGAGGACGTCCCCACGGCGGTGCCGGTGGGTGACGCCATTCCGGGCCTAAAATCCGGCGTTTATGCGATGGTAGCCAGCGCTGACGCCAAGGGCCGTACCGACAAGTACGATGCCAAGGCGACGCAATGGTTCATCGTCTCGGATCTGGGCTTGACGGCCTTCACCGGCGCGGACGGCATCCACGGCTTCGTTCGCTCGCTCACCAGCGCGCTGCCCGCTGCCGGTGCCAGCGTCAGGCTGATCGCCCGCAACAACGAGGTGCTCAGCACCGCCAAAACTGACGCTAACGGTTACGTCAAATTCGATGCTGGTCTGAAGCGCGGCGACGGCGGCATGGCGCCAGCCATTCTGGTTGCTGAACTGCCCGGCACCGGCGACGCGGGCGGTGACTATGCCTTCCTCGACCTGTCCGCCGGAGCGTTCGATCTGTCGGATCGGGGCGTCAAGGGGCGAGATGCGCAAGGCGCATTGGATGGCTTTGTGTATACGGAGCGTGGCGTTTACCGGCCTGGCGAAAACGTGTTCCTCAATGCCCTGGTGCGTGATGCGGCGGGTCGGGCCTCGACTGTGCCGATGACGTTGATTATCTCGCGACCCGATGGCGTCGAGCACAAGCGGCTGACACTGACCGATCAGGGCCTCGGCGGTCGCGCGACCACCTTGGCGCTGGGCGGATCGTCGATGACCGGCACTTGGAAGGCCAAGCTGCATGCCGATCCGAAGGCCGATCCGCTGGCGCAGACGGCGTTCCTGGTTGAGGAATTCGTGCCCGAACGGCTCGACCTAAAACTGGAGGCTGTCAGCAAGTCACTGGTGCCGGAGGAGGTCGGCAAAATCGCGTTGACCGGCAAGTACCTGTATGGTCCGCCAGCGGCTAATCTGGCGGTTGAAGGCGAAATTGTCGTCAAGGCCTCGACCAAGGATGTGGCAGGTTTCCCTGGCTATCAGTTCGGGCAGGCGGACGAGAAGATCACGCTGGTCCGGAAGCCACTGGAAGCGTTGCCTGTGACGGATGCGCAGGGACTGGCCCAGCTGCCGGTGACGCTGCCGCCGATTGCCCGCACCGCCCGCCCGCTCGATGCGGATGTGATCCTGCGGCTGCGTGAACCCGGTGGGCGGACGATTGAGCGGACGGTGTCACTGCCTGTCGATCCAAAGATGATCCGCGTCGGCATCAAACCGCAGTTCAAGAACAGCGAAGCGCCGGAGAACGATCTGGCCGGGTTCGAAGCGATCCTGGTGGGTGCGGACGGCAAGCGGCTTCCCGATAAGCTGACGTGGACGCTGTATAAAACTGAGCAGTCGTGGCAGTGGTACAAGCGCGACGGTCAGTGGGCCTATGAAGCGCAGACGTTGTCGCGCAAAGTCGCCAACGGCACGATGGCGACGAGTGTGGAGCAGGCCGCAGCAATTTCGAGCAAGGTTGCCTATGGCCGCTACCGCCTCGAAGTCGCGGCGGGCGATGGCAGCGGTGCGCTCTCAAGCGTCAACTTCCGCGCCGGCTGGTATGCGGAAGATGCCGCCGACAGCCCCGAATTGCTAGAAGTAGCACTCGACCGCCCGAGCTATAAAGCCGGCGATACGGCGAAGCTGAAGATCATCTCGAAAGCCGGTGGCAAAGCGCTGGTCTCGGTCATGGGCTCTGGTTTGCTCAGTCAGCAGCAGGTCGACGTGCCGAAAGGCGGCGGCGAGGTGGCGGTGAAAGTTGATGCCAACTGGGGTGCGGGCGCGTACGTGACAGTGATGGTCTACCGGCCGATGGATGTGGCGGCGAAGCACATGCCAGCCCGCGCCCTCGGCATCAAGTGGATCGGCATCGATCAGGCACCACGCACGCTGAAGATCGGCATTGAGGCGCCGGCTCAGGTCAAGTCGGGCGCGAAGCTGACTGTGCCCGTCAAGCTGGAAGGGCTGGCGGCAGGCGAGGAGGCGCGCATCACGCTGGCGGTGGTGGATGCGGGCATCCTCAACCTGACGCGCTATCAGCCGCCAGCACCGGAAGGTTGGTTCTACGCACAGCGGCGGCTGGGCGTGGAGATTCGCGATTTCTACGGGCGGTTGATCGACGGCATGAAGGCGGAGCGCGGGCGGTTGCGCTCCGGTGGCGACAGTGCGGGTGGCCTAGCGATGAACGGCAGCCCGCCGGTGGAACAGCTCGTGGCCATGCAGTCCGGCATCGTCAAGGTGGGTGCGGATGGCCGCGCGACGGTGGATTTTCAGCTGCCGGAGTTCAACGGCACCGTCCGGCTGATGGCGGTGGCTTGGAGTGCCGACAAGCTTGGCCATGCCAGCGTCGATACCATCGTTCGTGACCCGGTGGCGCTGACCGCCTCGACGCCACGCTTTATGACGCTGGGCGACGAAGCTCGCATCGAACTCGACGTGCACAACGTCGAAGGACCGGCGGCGGCCTACAAAGTTGCGGTGGAGCAGGAAAACGCGGCAGGGCAGAAATCGTCGCTGATCGGGCGCGATGTTCAGTTGGCGGCTAATGAGCGCCGCCGCGAGAAGATCATGGTCAAGCCGACCGAGGTTGGCCGTATGACTTACGACGTGCGGGTGACGGGGCCGAACGGCATCGATGTGAAACGCAAGTTGACGTTCGACGTCAAGGTGCCAGCCGGTGATATCCGCCGTCTGACGACAACGACGCTGGCGGCGGGCGCCAAGCTGACGATCTCGCCGGATATCGCGGCGGACATGATCGCCAACCGCACCAAGGTGTCGATCAGCGTTGGCCCGACGGCGAGCTTCGATGTGGCGGGGCTGCTGACCCAGCTCGACCGCTACCCTTACGGCTGCGCCGAGCAGACTGTCAGTCGGGCGCTGCCGCTGATTGCCGCCAACCAAATGAGCTTGCTGGCAGGCTTTGCCACCGATGGCGCGCTGAAGGAACGGGTGCAGGGGGCGATTGACCGTGTGCTGGAGATGCAGGAAGCATCCGGCGCGTTCGGCATCTGGGGTCCGCGCAATAGTGATCTGTGGCTGACGTCCTACGTCACGGACTTCCTGACGCGGGCGAAGGAGGCGGGTTACGTCGTCAAGCCGCAGGCCTTCACGCAGGCGCTCGACCGGTTGCAGAACTTCACGTCGTATGCGCAGGATTTCGAGAAGGGCGGCGAGGCCCGTGCGTATGCGCTGTATGTGCTCGCCCGCAATGGCCGTGCGCCGATTGGTGACCTGCGCTACTACATCGACACGCGGTTGGAGCGGTTCTCGACGGCGCTGGCGAAGGCGCACTTAGGTGCCGCCATTGCCATGCTCGGCGATAAGGAGCGGGCGGGGAAAGCGTTCCGGGCCGCAATGACCGGCATGGACGACAAGGCCGCCAACGTGGCGCGTACAGACTACGGATCGGGGTTGCGCGATGGTGCGGCGCTGATCACGCTGGCGGCTGAGACCAGCATGTTGAAAGCGGATGCGCCGAGCCTGGCGGCGGTGCTGGCCAAGACCTATGCCACCCGCACCTACACCTCGACGCAGGAGCAGGCCTGGATGCTGCTCGCGGCCAAGGCGATGGCGGATCAGGTGAAGGATACGACGCTGACCGTCAATGGGCAGCCGCATAAGGGCGCGTTCAGCCGCGCATTGTCACCGGCTGAAGTCAAGAATGGTGTGCTGACGATCAGTAACTCCGGCGACGCCGACACCAACGCTGTGATCTCGGTGATCGGTGCAGCGTTGACGCCAGAGCCGGCGGCGTCGAAAGGGTTCCGCTTGGAACGGTCGTTCTATTCGCTCGACGGCAAGAAGCTGGATCTCAAATCGGTCAAGCAAAGCGACCGGATGGTGGTGGTGCTGAAACTCGAGAGTGTGGATGCCGGTGGTCGCGTAATGCTGGTCGACCGCCTGCCCGCTGGCCTCGAGATTGAGAATCCGCGTTTGGTCGATGGCGGCGATATCAAAACGCTGGAGTGGCTGAAGGGCAGCATCAAGCCGGAGCATACCGAGTTCCGCGATGATCGGTTTGTGGCGGCATTCAACCTGTTCTCGAAAGAGCAGATGAACGGTGCTCGCGCGGTTGAAGGTGAGGAAGAGAACGAAGGCGAGGGCGAAGGCGAGGAAGCCGCCGCTGCGGCCAAGAAGAAAGTGCCAGCGAACGCGGCAACGGTCGCCTACATCGTCCGCGCGGTGACACCGGGTTCGTTCCTGCATCCGGCTGCCACCGTCGAGGACATGTACCGCCCCGACCGCTTCGCCCGCACCGCCTCCGGACGCCTCGATGTGACGGGCAAGGAGTAAGTCATGTCGGACGCTCACCACAAACCCACCTTGCTCTCCAGGGTCATCGCGCATGGAGTTTCAGCAAGCACACATTTGCGGATTTTCTCCTCCTCCCCCTTGAGGGGGGAGGAGGCGAAAACTTCGCCAGCGGAGCAAGAGCCGGACGTATTCCGGAAAGGCGGGAGGACGGGGTGGTGGTTTCTCCGAAACGTTGGAGCTGCTTGCGCCGTTGTAGCGCTTGGCGGTTTCGCCGCCGTCCGCATCGCCATGCTTGTCGTCGAGCCCGCCCCCGTGGCCGCCGCCGAAGCCGTATCGGTGACGGTGTTGGATCGGCAGGATCGGTTGCTGCGGGCGTTCACGACGTCGGGAGGGCGCTGGCGGTTGCCGATTGAGCCGGGCGAGGTAGATGCGCGTTATCTCCGCTTGCTGACGGCATTCGAGGATCGGCGGTTTTATCACCACGGCGGCGTCGATCCGCGTGGGCTGACGCGGGCGGCGCTGCAGTTTGCCAAGCATGGTCGCATCATCTCCGGTGGCTCGACGCTGACGATGCAGGTGGCGCGGCTGCTGGTCGGCGAGCACGAGCGCACCGGCACGGGTAAGTTGCGGCAGATCGTGCGGGCGTGGCAGTTGGAGCGGACGCTCAGTAAGCAGGAGATCTTGCGGCTATACCTGCGGATGGCGCCGTTTGGCGGCAACATTGAGGGCGTGCGAGCGGCATCGTTGACGTATTTCGGGCGCGAGCCACGGCGGCTGTCGGTCGGTGAGGCGGCACTGTTGGTGGCGCTGCCGCAAGCGCCGGAAGTGCGTCGGCCTGATCGGTTTCCCGAGGCGGCGAAGCGGGCGCGGGCCCGCGTGCTGGCGCAGGGCGTCAAGCAGGGCGTGATCACGGCGGCGGAAGCGGCACGGGCGAATGCCGAGCGCATGCCGACGGCGCGGCAAGATTTCCCGAAGTTTGCGCCGCATCTGGCCGAAGCTGAGATGGTGGCGCACGCTGAGACATCGGTGCACCGGTTGACGTTGGATCGTGAGCTACAGGGCCAGCTCGAGGCCCTGGCACGTGAGCAGGCGCGGGCGCTCGGCAATCGTCTGTCGGCGGCAATTCTCGTGGCAGACCACAAGACTGGTGAGATTCTCGCGCATGTCGGCTCCAGCGATTACTTCGACGATACGCGGTTTGGCTCGGTTGATATGGTGCGGGCGGTGCGCTCGCCAGGTTCGACGCTGAAGCCGTTCATCTATGGGTTGGCATTCGAAGCGGGGCTGGCGCATCCCGAAACGCTGATTGAGGACCGGCCCGTGCGGTTCGGCACGTATACGCCGAAGAATTTCGATGAGGATTTCCACGGCACGGTTTCAATCCGGGAGGCGCTGGCGCAGTCGCTGAACATTCCGGCGGTGAAGGTGTTGAACGCGGTGGGGCCGGGCAAGCTGCTGGGACGGTTCCGGCGAGCCGGAATTCTGGCGACGCTGCCGAAGGATTCGCACGAGCCGACGTTGGCGATTGCCCTGGGCGGCGTCGGGCTGCGGCTGGTGGATCTGGTGGGTCTCTACGCTGGGTTGGCGCGTGGTGGTGATGTGATTGAGTTGCGGCATCAGCGCGGGCCGGTGCCGAAACCTGCGGTATTACGCCGCCAGCTGATGACTCCGGTCGCAGCGAGTTTCGTCACGGATATTCTCAAGGACGCGCCGCCGCCGGTTGCCGCCAAGGGCGGGCGGATCGCGTACAAGACGGGCACGTCGTATGGCTATCGTGATGCGTGGGCGGTTGGTTACGATGGACAGCACGTGATCGCGGTTTGGGTTGGCCGTCCGGACAGCACCGCGACCCCTGGGCTGACCGGGCGGACGGCGGCGGCACCGTTGCTGTTTGATGCATTCCACCGGCTGTCAGCGGAGCGGGTGGCGCTGACGCAGGCAAGTGGCGCGCGGGTTTCTGGTGCCGCCCTGCCACCGCCGCTGAAGCGTTTCCAGGAGCCAGGCGAAACGGCCGCCGAGCCGGTTGGTCCGTATCTCGATGCAGCCGTGCAGATCGCATTTCCGCCGGATCGCGCCGAGCTGGAACTAGAGGACGGCGACGAGACGATCCAGCTCAAGGCGGATGGTGGCGCGCTGCCGCTGACGTGGCTGGCGGATGGCACGCCGCTCGCCGTTGACGGGCAGCAGCGCCAAATTCAGTGGATGCCGCCAGGGCGGGGCTTCGTCAAACTCTCGGTGATCGACGCCAAAGGACGGGTAGACCGCGTCACTGTACGCGTGCGGTAACGCGCAGTGACTCCAGCCAGCCTCCGGTGCCCCTTTGCCACCAGCAAAAACTATCCTTGCGCTTTCCCGGAATCCGTTTCGAGCGCAGCTCGATTCGGATATCCGGGATCTTCCCGTCTGAATGTTTGGCGAGATTTAGCCCCACGGCAACTGGTGAAGACCCCGGATGTCAGAACAGCGCGCGCGCTGATCTGATTCCGGGGAAGCGGAAAACTAAAAGAGCCGTCGATTGAGCTCGATAGAATTACTACTGCCCGCGCGCGAAGGGGTCGAGCAGGACGGTGGGGAGGGCGCGCTTGAGAATGTTGGCGGCGTGGGTTGGCACGGTGACGAAGTAGCGGGCTTTCGGGCTAGCGGATTCCAGGGCGTGCACGGCGCGTTTGGCCACGGCTTCCGGCTCGACTTTGAAGGTAGATTTGCCGCCGCGCTCGATGCCCGCAACGCGTTGTGCGTAGACGGCCTTGTGAACGGAGGCGGCCATGTCGATGTTGGCCTTGAATGCCCGCAAGACGTTGGGCAGGAACTGGGTGCGGACGGGGCCGGGCTCGATCAGTGAGACGTGAATGCCGGTGCCGTGCAGCTCCATGCGTAGGGCGTCGCTCAGGGCTTCGAGTGCGAACTTGGAGGCGCAGTAGGCCCCGCGATACGGCGCGGCC
The DNA here is from genome assembly GCA_043718785.1 of Hyphomicrobiaceae bacterium. GTDB lineage: Bacteria > Pseudomonadota > Alphaproteobacteria > Rhizobiales > Hyphomicrobiaceae > JAYSVA01. Next base: position 90 of record JAYSVA010000292.1, on the reverse strand, counting down.
ATCAGGCCCAAGACGGATGAGATTTGCACGATGCGTCCGGACTTGTTGGCGCGCATGGCGGGGATCAGTCGCCGGGTCAAATCGTGTGTG
>JAYSVA010000291.1:0-7565 GCA_043718785.1 Hyphomicrobiaceae bacterium | reverse complement strand
CCCCCGTTTCGCCGCTGCCTCAAGCCGCGTCAGGGTCTCCAGCACCAGCGTTTTCTTGTCGAGGTTGAGCGCCCCATACTCGGCCTTTTCGCGGACTATTGCTTCCCAGACGCTGGCGAACACGGCCAGCTTGCCATCGGGGATGACGCGCGTAGCCAGCGCCAGATCATCTGCCGTGCCTTGCCCACTTGCGCGTGCCCGCACCAACCGGGCCAGCAGGTCGAGCAGTAGCTCGAAGAACGTCTCGAACTTCTGGTCGGCGGCGGCTCCGGCCAGATCGTCGGATAGCTGATGCGCGACGGTCCAGTCGACCTTCGGCATTAGCGCAAAGAACTGCCGCACGCGCTCATACAACTTCAACCCGTCACCGTTGATCAGCGCCAAGGCGCGGCGCACGCTGCCACCGGACAGCCGAAGCAGCTCCGGCCACAGCGCCTCATCTGGCGGGTCCTTGTCGGCCGCGCCATAAGCATCCCCAACAGCGCGCTTCAGATCGGCATCGTTGAGCGGCTGCAGATCGAGCGTGCGGCAGCGTGAGCGGATGGTCGGCAGCAGGCGGCCCGGCTCCGATGCCAGCAGCAGGAAGATCGTCCGCGCGGGCGGCTCCTCCAGCGATTTCAGCAGGGCGTTGGCGGCGGCGATGTTGAGCTCGTCCGCCGTATCGACGATGACGCAGCGCCAGGCATTATCGCCTGCCGTATGCGACGTGAAATTGCGCAGCCGCCGCACTTCATCGACTGAGATGATGGTCATGTGCCGCTTGTTCTTCTGGTCCCACGGGCGGCGCAGCACCAGCAGGCCGGCATGCGACAGGTTCCGCACCCCGCGCGCCGCCTTGCAGTCATCCGGCACGGCTAAGCTCGTGTGCAGCGCGTCGCGTTCCGAAGGGTCGGCCAGCACGTGGCGGGCGATGCGATAGGCCAGCGTCGCCTTGCCGATGCCCTCTGGCCCGCGGATCAGCCAGCCATGGTGCATGTGGCCGGATGCAAACGTTTCCGCCAGCGTCCGCTCGGCCTGGCCGTGGCCATGCAACCGATGCGTATTGCGCGGATGCGGGAACTCGCCGAGCCGGTCGGCCTCGGGGATTTCCTCAATCGCCGGTGGCGCAATAATCCGCCCGCCGCCCTTCGCCGGAGCTTTCGATGCGGCCTTCGCCGGTGCTTTCGTCGTCGCCTTTGCCATGCTGCGGGCTTACTACCGGGCTGAGGGAGTGGCAAGAACGCTAGATCTGCCGGAACTCAAGGATAACGCCATTGGCGGCGCTGGGTGGCACGGCGAGGCGGCCGTGGCCGAGATCCACAGCACGGTTGCCGAGCGCCGCTTTGGCCGCGGATATGTCCGCGACGCCGAGCGAGATGCTGATTGCGCCCTCGGCTGGCAGTGTGCCCAACGGCAAACCGGCGTAGCGCTTGGCCAGCGTTGCCGCGTCCAGAAACACGTAGTTGCCGCGCCGAGGTTTGCCAGCGAGAGAGGTCTCGACCCGCAGCGCACCATCCAGCTCCATCACGGCGGATAAGCCGGTTAGGCGCTGCATGTAGGCGGCTGCCGCCTTCGGATCGGCGGACAGCACCTCGACGTGGTCGATGCGCTGGGCGGTATTGGCGTGTCGCGTCAGTGCGGGCAACCACACCGCGTCGCGGGTTTTGTGCTCGCACGCAAACAGGCGGACATTGCCCGGGCGCTCAGCTCGTGGCCAGGCGAACGTGCGAAACCGCGCCTCGGACGTGCTACCATCTGCCAACGTCACGGGGCGGCTGAAGTCTAGCGGTCCGGTCGCCTCGATGCCGCGCGCACGCAGCGCGGCGACGCCCGTCCCGGCATCCGTGGTCGTGAATGCGGCGCGGTCCAGGCCTTCGCGGATGGCCAAATAGTCCCGCGTCGAGATGTTGTTCTCGGTCGGCGTCAGCACGCCCAGCAGCTCCAGATAATCATCGGCCAGCATGATGGTGTAGTTGGCCGTGCCGACGTGGGCGCTGTGGATGCCCTTGGGCGCCAGCGTGAAACCGAACCCCGCCCAGGTCTGCGCCGCCCGCTCCAGGTCGTGCACGGACACGACCACATGGTCGATGCCAGCGATGGTGTCCAAAGGGCCGACAGAAGTAGATTTTTCCATGTTCAGTCCCCATTCACGTCATTCCCAGTATTTCAGTTGTATTGCCTGGAGTGGCGCTCAGCAACAGTTGTGCACACACCAGATTTGACTTGTCATAGGGGAATCAGTCTAGGGTTTCCCGACTCTCGCAAGGGCGCAAGCTCTCGCAGTCACAACACCGCTGGATCAACTAGCGGCACCAACAGGGGACGCAAGACCATGAAGAAGATCGTACTCGCTGCAACCGCAGCACTGTTCGCCATGAGTGCAACCGCCGCGATGGCGCAGACCACTCCAGCTCCAGCCGTGACCGCACCAGCAGCCCCAAAGTTAGTGGCGCCACTCGCTAAGCCACCGGCAGCACCTGCTGCAACGACCGCAGCTGCCCCGAAGAAGGTTGTTGGCGTTGCCACCACCGAAATCGGCAAGAAGTGCTCGGCTGATGCTGATGCTGCCAACCTGAAGGGCAAGCCACGCGTTGCCTTCCGCAACAAGTGCAAGAAAGAAGCCGCCAAGGCCGCTAAAGCCGACGCTGCTCCAGCTGCTGCACCGGCCGCAAAGAAGCCTTAAGCTCTTCTGAGCTTAACTGATTGCTACGATCGCATGATCCGTTTCGGCCCCGTCTCATCAACGGGGCCGAAATTGCGTCTGGGAAACCGCAACGCTGCAAAGCCCCTTGTGTTTGATTTCATTTTGACTATTCTGGAAATATGGATTCAAAAACTGCCGCAGCTGGCTTTTCCGCCCTCGCCCAAGAATCGCGACTTGACGTTGTGCGGCTGCTTGCCAACGCTGGCCCGGTCGGGCTTGCCGCTGGCGATCTGGCTTTGCGGCTCGGACTGCCGCCGTCGACGCTGTCATTTCATCTGGCAGCGCTGGAACAAGCTGGGATCATCGGGGCGACAAGGCAGGGGCGGCAGATCATCTACGCCGTTCGCATCAACGGGCTGCGGTCACTGTTCACATTCCTGACAGAGACGTGCTGTGCCGGGCGTCCGCAGCTGTGCTTCGACATCAGTCAATTGCTGCCGAACGATGCCCCGGCGGCCGCGAACATGAGCCCGGCGTTCAACGTGCTGTTTCTGTGCACCCACAATTCGGCCCGCTCGATCATGGCCGAGGCCATCGTCCACAAAATCGGCAAGGGCCGGTTCAACGCTTATTCGGCCGGCTCGAAACCGGCGCGGCAACCATTGCCCGACGTGGTGGAACGGCTGCGGACGCTGGGCCACGACGTCGCGACGGTCCGCAGCAAGTCCTGGAACGAGTTCATGGGGCCTGATGCGCCGCGCATGGATTTCGTCTTTACGCTGTGTGACGCTGTCCAAGGCCAGGTCTGCCCCGATTTTGGCGACCACTCTGTGACCGCCGCGTGGCCATTCCCTGATCCGTCCAAGTTCACCGGCTCCGCAACTGAACGGGCAACGTTGCTCAACGAAACCTACAGCATGATCCGTCGCCGCCTTGAGATTTTCACCAACTTGCCGTTTGCGTCTCTCGACCGAATGGCGCTGAAGGCACGGCTTGACGAACTTTCCGACAGTACGCAAACTTATCTTAAGAGGGCTTGATCGATGAAAGTTGGCATCAACGGCATGGGTCGGATGGGGCGGCTGTCACTGCGCGCGGCCATGGGTGGCGTGCATCGCCCGGCAGATGATCCGCGCGCGGGTAATCGCCTCGACATCGTGCACATCAATGAGATCAAGGGCGGTGCGGCGGCCACGGCACATCTGCTCGAGTTCGACAGCATTCACGGGCGCTGGCGTGAGACCATTGCCGCTGACGGCGAAACTGCCATAACCATTGGTGCCAAGCGCATCGGTTTTTCATCGACGCCAAAGCCCGGTGATGTCGCCTGGGGCGACCTTGGCTGCGACGTCGTGCTGGAATGCACCGGCAAGTTCCTGAAGCCGGAAGAGTTGCAGGCCTACTTTGATCGCGGCGTGAAGAAGGTCATCGTCGCGGCCCCCGTGAAGGACGAGCGCGCGCTCAACATCGTCGTTGGCGTCAACGACAAGCTCTATGATCCCGCCAGACATCACCTCGTCACAGCGGCGTCCTGCACCACCAACTGCTTAGCGCCTGTGGTGAAAGTCGTGCATGAGGCCATCGGCATTCGTCACGGCCAGATCACGACCCTGCACGATCCAACCAACACTAACGTCGTCGTCGATGCGCCGCACAAGGATCTACGCCGGGCGCGTTCGGCGATGATGTCGCTGGCACCGACGACGACCGGCAGCGCTACAGCCATCGCGCTGATCTATCCGGAATTGAAGGGCAAGCTCAACGGTCATGCCGTCCGCGTGCCAGTGCTGAATGCGAGCCTCACAGACTGTGTGTTCGAGCTGCAGCGCCCCACTACCGAAGCCGAAATTAACGCGCTGTTCGCCGCCGCCGCGCGCGGTCCACTCGCTGGCATTCTCGGCTATGAAACCCGCCCGCTGGTGTCGGTCGACTACTGCAACGATCCCCGCAGCTCGATCATTGATGCGCCCAGCACAATGGTGACGGACGGCACGTTGCTCAAGGTCTACGCTTGGTACGACAACGAGATGGGCTACGCTTGTCGGATGGTCGATCTGGCCAACATCGTCATCGCGGCAGGTGTCTGATGGCCGCATCCGTCCGCAACTATCTGGTCGTCACCGCGTCGTATTGGGGCTTCACCCTGGTCGACGGCGCGCTGCGCATGCTGGTGCTGCTGCACTTCTTCAAGCTCGGGTATTCGCCGTTCACGTTGTCGTTCCTGTTCCTGCTGTATGAAGTAGCCGGCATCGTCGCCAACCTCGGCGGCGGCTGGTTGGCCTCGCGCTATGGCATCCCACGCATGTTGGCGGTCGGCCAAGCGTTGCAGGTTGTCGGCCTCCTCATGCTGTCGGCCTTGGATCCAGCTTGGACCGCCGTCGCATCGGTGATCTGGGTCGTCGCCGCGCAGGGCATTTCCGGGCTGGCCAAGGACGTCACCAAGACCGCGTCGAAGTCGGCCATCAAAGCGACGGCGTCGGAAGGCTCAGGCCAGCTATTCAAGTGGGTGGCGTGGTTCACCGGCTCGAAAAACGCGATGAAGGGCATCGGTTTCTTCGTTGGTGGCTTGCTGCTCGACCTCGTTGGTTTCCGGTCGGCGCTGTGGCTGATGGCGGGGTTGATCGCGCTCATCTTCGTCGCGGGCCTCACGATGCTGCCGCGTGAACTGGGCAAAGCCAAGTCATCCAAGACCGTGCGCGAATTGTTCGGCAAATCGCGCGGTGTCAACCTGCTGGCCGCCGCCCGCATTTTCATGTTTGGTGCGCGCGATGTCTGGTTCGTCGTCGGCCTGCCGGTGTTTCTCTATGCCAACGGCTGGCGCTTCGTCGAAGTCGGCGGTTTCCTGGCAGCCTGGACCATTTGCTACGGCGGCGTCCAAGCGATTGCGCCATCATTGGTGTCGCGTAGCGCCGATGGCTTGAGCCGCGAGGTGCCAGCCTCGCGGCTGTGGGCAGGCCTGCTTGTGGCCGTTCCCGTGGTGCTGGCGCTGCTCTTGCAAAAGCAGGGCTTGTGGCGGCCGGACATCGTCGTGGTGATCGGACTGGCGCTGTTCGGCATACCGTTCGCGGTCAACTCGTCGCTGCACTCCTACCTGATCCTTGCCTATGCCGGTTCGGAGAAGGCAGCCGAGGATGTCGGCTTCTACTACGCCGCCAATGCTGCCGGCCGCCTCCTCGGCATCCTGCTGTCCGGTGTGCTCTACCAGTTCGGCGGCATGAGCGCCTGCCTGATCGGCTCCGCCGTCATGCTCGCCCTCTGCTGGGCCATCTCCTTCCTCCTCCCCAGCCAGCGCACAGCAACCTCCGCAGCGATGCAGATCGCTGAGTGAGCCTGTGTGGTGGTGGTGGCTGAACTACTGCACCGGCAACATCGTTCGCTTCCAGCCGCAAGATCATGTCGGCCCCGCTTCATCACCGGGGCCGACACTGCGTTTGGGGGGGGGAGCAGATGGCAGGTGCTGTCCGCGCCGCCCACCTCCCCACAGGTGTCATCCTCGGACAAGCCCGAGGATGACACCTGTGGGGAGGTGAGGCAGTAAAAACGGGTAGGCTCCCAGTCCTCAAAACTTCAACGCCTGCTCTATCACTGGCCAGTATGGGTCGGCTGGTGAAGCTAATCGCGCGCCCCAACCCACCCACAGGTGTCATCCTCGGGCTTGTCCCGAGGACCCAGGGTCCGACGAGCCCGGACCTGGAGGGACGCCGTATTTCGCCGCAAGTGCCGGATACAAATCCTCCCACGTTGGATTATCACGCTCGATCAGGTTCATCTTCCAATCGCGCACCCAATGCTTCAGCGTTTTCTCGCGCTGGATCGCCTCAGTGATGTCGCCGTGCTCTTCAAACCAGACAAGCTGTGTGACCTTGTATCTACGGGTAAACACACCGCCCTCGCCCGCCCGGTGCTGGGCCACGCGAAACAGCAGACTGTTGGTCACGCCGATGTACAGCGTTCCCCGCAACTGGCTCGCCAGGATGTAGACGTAGTAGGTGTATTCGGCCATCTCACACTCCAAGGTCATGGTCCGAGTGTGCGTCACCCTGGGTCCTCGGGACAAGCCCGAGGATGACACCTATGGGTGTGGTGAGGCGGTGCAAACTGGGTAGGTTCCCAGTTCTCAAAACTTCAACGCCTGCCCCTCACCTAGGCTATTATGGGTCGGCTGGTGTAGCTGATGCCCCCAACCCACCCACAGGTGTCATCCTCGGGCTCGTCCCGAGGACCCACGGTGCCGCATGCTCCAGGAATGACCGGGAGTGTGACATGGCCGCATGTACGATCAAGTGCAATAATCCAACGTGGGAGAATTTGGTTCCGGCGCATGCGGTCCAATACAGCGTCCCTTCAGGTCCGGACTCGCCGGACCCTGGGTCCTCGGGACAAGCCCGAGGATGACACCTGTGGGGAGGTGGCAGATATGAGCCCCCCTTAAAACTTCAACATCTGCCCCGCATTTTGGCTGTTGAAATTCGGCTGGTGCAGTTGGTAGCCGATGCGTTTGTCGTTCGGCCAGACAACTTTATAGCCGAAGCCGAGTTGCTTTTCTTCGTCGGGGGCCACCGTCATGTCCCAGACGAGGGTGCCGCGCACATCGCTGACGTCTTTGCGGGTTGGTGCCGGGCCCGCCATCACCACATCGACCTTGATGTCCTGCTGGGCTGACACCGGCACCTGATCCAGGATCGAGATCTGCACGGGGCGGGCGTGGTGGTTTTTCGCCGTGATCTTGAAGTTGCGCACCTCCACTTTCGAGGTGGTGAACGTGCCGGTTTCGCCCTTCTTGTCCTCCAGCACCGCGCGCTTGATCTTGACGCGATCATCGGCGCCGAAGCCCAGCTCATGATCCTCGCCCGGGGCCAGTTGCGGCAGGCGGCCGGTGCCGACAAACACGCCATCGCGGAACAGCGACACCGGGCCGGCCAGCGCCGGGGAGGCGGTCTTC
>JAYSVA010000030.1:0-4696 GCA_043718785.1 Hyphomicrobiaceae bacterium | reverse complement strand
GCCCCGCCGCCTTGACCTCCGGTGCAGCATCAGTCTCGAACGTCTTGAAATTGTCGACGAACATGGCGGCCAGCCTGCGCGCCTGTGCATCGTAGGCGGCGCTGTCGGTCCATGTGTTGCGCGGATTGAGTACTTCCTGCGGCACGCCGGGAACGCTCTCCGGCACCTCGAGATTGAATACCGGATCGACCGTGTAGGAAACGTTGTCCAACGCTCCGGACAAGGCTGCATCGATCATGGCGCGTGTGTGGGCGATCTTCATTCGCCTGCCGACGCCGTGGGCGCCGCCGGTCCAGCCGGTGTTCACCAGCCACACCTTGGCGTTATGCCGCGCGATGCGATCGCCGAGGAACTTGGCGTAGATGGTGGGGTGCAGCACCATGAACGGGGCGCCGAAGCAGGTGCTGAACGTCGCCTTGGGCTCAGTGACCCCTTTCTCGGTACCGGCAACCTTCGCGGTGTAGCCGGACAGGAAGTGGTACATCGCCTGGCTTGGTGTCAGCTTGGCAATCGGCGGCATCACGCCGAACGCATCGGCACAGAGCATGACGATATTCTTCGGGTTGCCTGCGGTGCCGGTGGCCGACGCATTCGGAATGAAATCGAGCGGGTAGCACGACCGTGTATTCTCGGTCAGCTTGCCATCATTGAAGTCTGGGTCAGCCGAGAACGGCTTGAGAATGACGTTTTCAAGGACGGCACCGAAACGGTTCGAGGCATCCCAGATTTCCGGCTCGGCTTCACGCGACAGGCGGATCGTCTTGGCGTAGCAGCCACCTTCGAAGTTGAAGATGCCGTCCGCCGACCAGCCATGCTCGTCATCGCCAAGCAAAATGCGCTTCGGATCGGCCGAAAGCGTGGTCTTACCGGTGCCGGAAAGGCCGAAGAACACAGCAGAATCGCCGCCGTGGCCAACGTTGGCCGAGCAATGCATCGGCATGACGCCTTTGCTTGGCAGTAGGTAGTTGAGGAACGTGAACACCGATTTCTTGGTTTCGCCAGCGTATTCCGACCCACCGATCAACACGAGGCGCTTGGCCAGATCGATGGCGATCACGGTTTCGCTGCGGACGCCGTGCTTCGCTGGGTCAGCGTGGAAGCTCGGCATGTTCACGACGGTAAACTGCGGCGCAAAGGCTTTCAGCTCCGACAGTTCCGGGCGGCGCAGCATGTGGCGGATGAAGGCGCCGTGCCACGCGTATTCGGTAATGATGCGAGCGTTCAGGCGGTTTTTCGGATCAGCGCCAGCGTGCAGGTCGTGCACGTAAAGTTCTTTGGTTTTCGCGTGCGCGATGAAGTCTTTGTAGATCACGTCAAACTGGGCGGGTGTGATCGACTTGTTGTTGTCCCACCAGATTTCTTTCTCAGTGGTGGCGTCGCGGACTGTGAATTTGTCGTTCGGCGAGCGGCCCGTATGGATACCAGTTGCGACAACGAACGCGCCTGTGGACGCGAGACGGCCCTCCCCCTTGGCGACGGCACGTTCGAGAAGCTCGACGTGGCCGAGATTGTGATGTATTTTTGCCGCAGCGCTGAGTGGGAACGTCTCGGTTGTCATTGTGCGTCCATGAACTTGTGTTTGTGCCATTCAAATGGAGCCTGTCTGCCAGGCTCCGCAATCCCCGGAACATCAACTTTTTGGTTGCACCAACAGGTTACATCGGTACATATGAGCTAATGCATCAGCTGTTTGACACCTAAGGCTGGCAAACAGATCCATGCCGTCTGTGCGACAAAGAAGCATCGACCGTTATGCAAGCGGGTGACCAATCTCAATCCGTCGAATAGTCGCACGGATTTTGGGCACTATCTTTGAGCACGTCTCCCGCCTGGGCATGACACGTTATCGCGACACTGCTTCCAGCAGTTTTGGCACTGTGCCGCTTAACCCAGCGGCCTCCTTCACCAGTAAGCGCTTAGCTGGAGCTATGCTGTTTATGAAGGCTAGGCCCGTACTCCGCGCAGAACGCAACAGCGTGTAGTCGTTGGAGAACAGGCGATTGAGACTGTCGAATGCGAGGGTCGACATTCCGGAATCGAAACGGCGCCAGCGCTCATAGCGCTGCAGCACCACTGGCGCACCGATATCCCCGCCCGCGTTGGCGGCATCAGCGATGCATTCAGCCAGCGCAGCAACATCGCGGAGGGCAAGGTTCAACCCCTGGCCCGCAATCGGATGGACGCTATGGGCGGCATCACCGATCAGCGCCAGCCGTGGTGCAACGAACGACCGCGCCATCCGGCTTTCCAGCGGCCAGGACTGGCGCGGCGCGCCGTCCAACAGGATGAGGGTGCCGCGCGAACCGGCCATCCGCGCATCGATTTCAGCGAGGAAGGCGCTATCATCGAGCGCCAGGATCGCCCGGGCTTTGTCCGCGTCTTCGCTCCAAGTGACACACGATGTGTGACCGCCCGCCAGTGGCAGCACCGCGAACGGCCCACCGGGCAGGAAATGCTGGATCGCCCGGCCGCCATGCGGCTCACTGTGGCGGATGGTCGTGACAATGCCGATTTGCGGGTGGTCATGGCCGACGGTTTTGATGCCCGCACCATCCCGCAACCGCGACGCGCGACCGTCCGCCGCGATGATGAGAGCGGCCGATAAACGGCGGCCATCTCCCAGAACCAGGCTATTGACGGGATCTGCCATCTCCGAACCGAGCACTTCAGCCCGCACCAGTGTGATCGAGCGGCAAACGCTGACGGCAGCGACCAGCGCCGCCCCCAGCGCCGGGTTAGGCAGGATCCACGATGCCGGGGCACCATCAGGCATCGTGTTGTCGTAGGTCATGACCACCGGCCGGACTGCGGCGTCGAGCGGGGTGTCCGTTAGCTCGATGGCGCTAACCGGCTGCGCGCTCGGTGCCAACTTTGACCAAATTCCCAACACGGTCAGCAAGTTGACCGAGGCAGCCGATAACGCTGTGGCGCGGCAGTCTGCGACAATGCCCCTTGACGGTTCGGTAGCCTTATCGACGAGCGTAATCCGCAGCTCCGGCCCCAGCTGATGAGCGAGCGCTAGGCCTGCGATCATGCCCGCATAGCTACCGCCGCAGATGATTACGTCGCTATGGGTGCTGCCGCTGGCCATCATGCCCCTGTTCCGTTGACCGCCACGTTGAACCATCAACTCAGCGGCTGTGTTAGCTAGCGGAACCGCCAGTCGAACGAACGGCTCAATCCCAAACGGCCCTCATAACGGTCTACCGAGGAGATGATCGGGCTTTCAGCTGCATCGCCGATCAGTCGCGAATATCCGGCTGCCGCTTCAAGCGTCCAATCTGGCGTCAACGCCACTTCGGTGCCGAGCTTTGCCGAGATGCTTTTGAAGCCCGCGCCTGGATCGTAGGTCCGCAACCCAGACCGCCGCGACTGGGCCCGGGTGACGCCAAAAAAGCTGTCCATATAAGCGTCGTTGGCGGCATCGGCCCAAAGATCGGCCTTGATCAGCACGCGATCCGTCAGTGCGTGCTTCGTGCCTGTCGCCAACCGCAGCACCGCGCCCGTATCATCACCGGTCAAGCTCTGATGTGCCGAAGCGCGGACAAAGGCAGGGCCGAACCCGTAGCGTACAAACCCGCCGCCAACGATACTGCCTTTGATGTCACCGGTGCCATGCAGATAAGGCGAGTCGTTCTCCTTGCGACCGAGCCGGTAGCCCGTCAGCACGCCGACGTCTAAGCCGTTATGCTTGATCAAGCTGAACGAGATGTCGTCGAGCATCTTAAAGTCGAAGCGCTTCATCGCCTCTAAACTGCCGCCGAGGGCTGAGAACTTGAGGATTGGTGCCACTGCGACGAAATAGTTCGAAGCGCCCTCGTAACGTGGCATCGTCACGACCGCCGCGCCGACCGTCACGCGGACGCCATCCGGCATAGCAAACGTCGGCATTTGTGCACCAGCAGACGTAGACCAGCCCGCTACTGCAATAGCCGCCACTAGTGGAAGCGAGGCAAATTTGAGCATTGAAAACCTGGCAGGGCCGGTCGGAGGGTAATCATTTCTAACACCACTCACAGATTCTCCGCACTTCAACAATAAGAATCGGCGGAAAATTCCGGCTTAACCAGTGTGACGTTGCAGGCGCGCCACTAAAGCAAAAATATGCTTGTTAACACTTTGTTAAGACCGTCAGTCTTCCCTATGGTCAGTGACCACATGATTCGTTTCGCGTCACTGATGCGCTGGTTTTGGGGTGGCGCAACCGGGAACATTTGGCGGCAAGGAACTTGGGGACTATGGCAACCATCTATCAACTATCCGACCGATTAGGCCAATCAGCCAGCGCAGCTGTTGGTTCATCGACGGATGAGCAGAACTTGGGCCGTTCTGCGACGATCATTCTCTTCACCGGCGTCCGCTATGAACGCTGGACCGATGCTACCGACACGGCAGCGCAAGACGCTGTTGATGAGCCTTGGACGCAGGGACCGGCATCTGGCACCTCGCAGCGCTAAGGGGCAACTTACAAAGCAAAGGCCCCGGACAGCAGATGCGCTGCTACCCGAGGCCTTGAACTCAAATCAATGCAATCTAGCCGAGCTCAAATCGAGCAAGCCAGCAAACTGGTCGCGCTCGACTTATCATGCTGCGGTGGGGCTTCTTCGACGTTCAGCACGGTCACGACGCCTTTGTCGACAACCATCGAGTAGCGCTTCGAGCGCACACCAAGACCACGCGCATTCAGATCGATCTC
>JAYSVA010000290.1:0-3431 GCA_043718785.1 Hyphomicrobiaceae bacterium | reverse complement strand
CAGGCGACTTGATGGAGCTGCCTTTGGACAGCAGCACCGTGCCACCGTAGGCTTGCCACCACAGCACGCGAGAGCCGGTCGTCAGGATGGCATCATCGAGTGGTTTGCGGACGACGGAACCGGGCGCGACGGCCTTGGTCAGAATGTCCTGGGTCGGGAAGGCGAATGGCACGTAGAACACGTCGACCGCTGGCACGTCGCCGACATAGCGGGCGAGCGAGGCCACGCCCATATCAATCTGACCGGTGCCGACGGCTTTTGGCACATCTTTGTCGTCATAAAGCTGGGCTGAATCGAAGATTTGTATCTCCAGCTCGCCATTCGAGCCTTTTTCCACATCGGTCTTGAACTGCACGAGGTTGGCACCGAGCACGCTTTTCAGCGGCAGCTGGATGGTGACCCGCAGTGTTTTCTTCGCGTCGGCGGGGACTGCGGCGCCGAGCAGACTCGTCAACGCTAATCCGCTGATGGCGAGCGGCTTCATCCAAGCACGTAGCAACGCAGTCATGTTCAGCTCCCGAGGTTTCCTTTGCCGACATTTTGGTCGACACTATAGGCGTTTGCACACCGCCTTTGGCATCTGACCTTGCCAGAGCGCAGTAGTGCGAGCAAGCTATTGCGCAAACAACTGGTGCTATCGTTGGCAGGAGGAACGCATGTACGTCATCGCTGTATTTTTCGAAGCCAAGAGCGCGCACGTGGCGGATCTTGGCACGGCGCTATTGGCCCAGGCGCGCAATAGCCTGGAAAAGGAGGAGGGGTGCCGCCAGTTTGATGTGGCGCAGGACCCGCTCGATCCCGCTGGTTACTTTTTATACGAGATTTATGACGACGAGAAAGCGTTCACGCGTCACCTGGAAAGCGCCCACTACGCCGCCTTCGCCACGACGGTTGAACCCTGGGTCGCGTCGAAAAAAGTACTGACCTTCCATCTCCTCGAAGGTCAGTTCGGCACCGGTGCGGGGCGCGCCTGAGATGCATTTGGCGGGGGCGAGTTACGATGAGGTCTACCGTACGTTCCGTTGGGACGTGCCGGAACGGTTCAACATTGCCGAAGCGATCTGCGACCGGCATGCGCGGGCGACGCCGGATGCCCCGGCGCTGATCATCGACGATGGTGAAGGTGGCGTCGACACGTGGTCGTTTGCGCGGCTGCAGCGAGCAGCGAATCAGCTGGCCAATCTGCTACGGGCCAGTGGCGTCGGTCGCGGCGATATCGTAGCGATCCACTTGCCGCAGTGTGCTGAAAGTCCCATCGCGCACATCGCCGTGCAAAAGCTGGGCGCGCTCTCGTTGCCGATCTTCAACCTGTTCGGTCCTGATGCGATCCGCTACCGCCTGATCGACAGTGGCGCCAAGGTGCTGATTACGACTGGGCCAAGCCATGCCCGCAATGCCGCGAGCCTGGAGGGCATCGCAACTTTGCGTCGCGTGCTGTTGGCGGGCCAGCCGCTTTGGTCGGAGCTATTGCCGCTCAGCGACGAGTTCACCAACGTCGATACGGGGTCCGATGATCCGGCGCTGCTGATGTATACGTCCGGCACCACTGGCAATCCGAAGGGCGTGCTGCATGCGGCCCGGGTGATGCTGGGCCATCTGCCGGGGGTGATGGTGCCGCATGAATTCTTCCCGCAGCCGGGTGACCGGATGTGGACGCCCGCCGATTGGGCCTGGGCCGGTGGCCTGTTGGATGTGCTGTGGCCGTCGTTGTTCCATGGCGTGGCCGTGGTTGGCAGTGCCCGGCCGAAGTTCGATGCGGAGTGGGCGTTCCGGTTTATGGCAGAGCACAACATCCGCAACGTCTTTATGCCGCCGACAGCGTTGCGGCTGTTGCGTCAGTTGCCGCCATCCGCAACCCGTCCGAAACCCAATCTACGATCACTCGGCACTGGCGGGGAGACGTTGGGTGGCGACATGATCGCCTGGGGCCGTGAAACCTTCGGACTGACCATCAACGAATTCTATGGCCAGACCGAATGCAATCTCGTCGTCGGCAACGCGGCCGAGTTGTTCCCGGTGCGGCCCGGTTCGATGGGACGGGCGATGCCCGGCCACATCGTCGAGATCGTCGATGATGCAGGTAACGTGCTGCCGCCCGACACGCCCGGTATTGTCGCGGTCAAGCGGCCGAACCCGGTGATGTTCCTTGAGTACTGGAAACGCCCTGACGCCACAGCCGACAAGTTCCGGGGTGCCCAGTCGGAATGGTGCCTGTTGGGCGATGTCGCCACCAAGGATGCCGACGGCTACTTCTGGTACCAGGGCCGCGACGACGATCTGATCAACTCCGCCGGCTATCGCATTGGCCCCGATGAGATCGAAACATCGCTGATGCAACACGAGGCGGTGTTGGCGGCAGGCGTCATCGGCGCACCGGATCCCTTACGCGGCGAGATTGTTGTGGCATTCGTTGTGCCGAGCGCTGGCTACGTGGGCAGCCCAGACCTCGCGGCAAAGCTTCAGGCCTATGTCAAAACGCGCCTTGCCGCGCACGAATACCCGCGCGAAATCATCTTCGTCGAAGCGCTTCCAACCACCATCACCGGCAAACTCCGCCGCATCGATCTACGCCAGCAGTATGCGGCACGTACAGCACCAACTAACAACGGACCCACCACATGATCGGCTTTCAAATCCTGAAACGTCAGCGCGCCGTCTCGCCGGAACTCGCCGCCCGCTTTGCCAAGCTGCCCGTCGCCAACATCTCCGACATGATGGCGCGGATGACGGCAGGTGGTCCGCGTTTACGTCCGATGCATGCGGGCGGTGTGATGGCTGGCCCGGCGCTGACCGTGAAGTCGCGCCCTGGCGATAACCTGATGCTGCACAAATCGCTCGATTTGGCCCAGCCCGGCGATGTCATCGTCTGTGATGGCGGCGGCGATCTCACTAACTCGCTCATCGGCGAGATTATGCTGTCGATTGCCATCAAAAAGAAGCTCGGCGGCGTCGTCATCAACGGCTCGATCCGCGATTCAGCCTGGGTGCGCCAATCGTCGTTTCCGGTGTTCGCGGCGGGCGTGTCGCATCGCGGCCCCTACAAGGACGGTCCCGGCGAGATCAACGTCGCTGTCGCCATCGACGGCATGGTGATCGAGCCCGGCGACCTCATCATCGGCGATGACGACGGCTTCCTGTGCGTACCGTTCGACCAGTGCGCCACTGTGCTGGCCGCCACCGAGGCCAAGCAGGCTGCCGAAGTCAAAACCATGGCGGAGATTGCCGCTGGTACACTCGACCGCAGCTGGGTCGATGCAGCACTCAAGAAAGCAGGCTGCGGCGGGGTGTAAGTGCAATCGCACGTACGCCTAAGGTTGGCCTCATAATCCGATTAACAGGCATGCGTGGGCGTGCTAACTTGGCTGATGCATCACAAGATCGTCACGCACCGAGACGACTACGATCACCAGAGGGAGAAAACACTGTGAAGA
>JAYSVA010000289.1:0-1530 GCA_043718785.1 Hyphomicrobiaceae bacterium | reverse complement strand
CGACAATTGGCCCTTTGGCCAGCGCTTGCCCGCTACCAACAAATGATGCGGCAGACAGCGCACCTGTGGCGGCAGCGCCCAGCAGAAGTTCCCGACGTGTCGTGGTCATCGTTTTGTCCCCAATTCAGTTCGCTAAATCCGGTAGATCAATCTGTCTTGATGTTGCCGGTCTTGATGACCGTCGCCCAACGCTTCATTTCCAGCGGCACCTTGGCCTGAGCGGCATCGGTGGTGCCGCCTGTGACGACGATCCCCATCGTCAGCAGGCGTTCACGGACATCCGCCATTTCTACAATCGCGTTGAGGTCGGCGTTGAGGCGGGCCACAACATCCTTCGGCGTCGCGGCCGGAACAAACAGTGTGTAGTTGGTGGCGGATTCAAAGCCGGTGACGCCCGCTTCGGCTAGCGTCGGCACGTCGGGCAGCAGGGCGGAGCGTTTGGCGCTGGTCACCGCCAGCGCTTTTAGGCGTCCGGCTTTGATGTGCGGCAGGTGCGCGGGCAGGCTGTCAATCGTGTACTGGACGCGGCTGGCCAGCAAGTCCGGCAGCAGCTGGCTGGTACCTTTGTACGGCACATGCACGGCATCGACTTTGGCGATCTGTTTGAACATCTCGCCGTTCAAATGCGTCAGGCCGCCCTGGCCAGAGGATGCGTACTTCAGTTCGCCGGGCTTAGACTTGGCCAGCTCGATCAGCGCCTTTACTGAATCCGCCGGGACATCTGGCGCGACCACCAGCACGCCCGTGCCGAAGCCGATCTCACCGACCGCGATGAAATCCTTCGACATATCGAACGGCAGGCTGCTGTTGAAATGCGGCGACAGCGAATAATCGACCATACTGCCGATCATCACCGTGTAGCCGTCGGCTGGGCTCTTCGCCAGCGCATCGGCCCCTATGGTTGCGCCCGCGCCCGGTTTGTTTTCGACGATGACCGGCTGGCCGAGCCGCACTGCCAGCTTTTCCCCGAACAGCCGGGAGACGTTATCCACCCCGCCGCCGGGCGGATAAGGTGCGATCAGCTTCAGTGGCTTCGACGGCCAAGCTTGGGCTGCGGCATCGCTCGACAAGCCCAATGAAGCGACAACCGTGGCTGTAACAGCGGTGCCCAACTGCAGCAGCACGTGCCTCCGGTCTGGAAGGTTAGTCAGAGACGTCGCGCGTCGTTTCATGTGTCGGACCTTTGGTGGGAAATTATTTTCGGAATTGTTCGCATGGCGCAACAACAGAAAAGCATCGGCAGCATTTTCTGTAAAGTCGATTTCAGCTGCATCGCGACAGCTGGCACGATTAATCTGGCTTGCGCCGGAACACATCAAGGCTTGAGATCAGCGCAAAGACCAGGGCGATGCCAGCGGTGACTTTCAGGGTGTGCACGAACATCGCCCACTTGGCGGCGATTGTCGCCTCTGCAGTGTACCAGATGTCGGGCGGGTCACGCCCGACGCTGAGGCCGTAGACTTCCTCGCCGAAGCCGATCTTCGCCTCGATCTCACGGCCGACCAGCAGCGGCAGCTCCGGCTTGCGGGC
>JAYSVA010000288.1:0-7573 GCA_043718785.1 Hyphomicrobiaceae bacterium | reverse complement strand
CACAAGGCCCAGGATGACACCTGTGGTTGTGGCTCGCATGGCATGTTTGAGCACGTAGGGCGGGATAGCCCTTTTGCGTATCCCGCCGCGACCGGGCGAAATGCTGATGGGACGTCCGCCGCTTTTGCCGCCGCTTTTGCCGCAGCTACGGAATGCGCGAACAGACGGCGCAATGCGCAAGCGGGCTATTGCGCCCTACGGTTGGGTCAGTCCCAGTTACTTCCGGTATTTAAAGGCACTGAAGGACGGGAAGTGGAAGGAGGTCGATTGTGGCGAAGAAGTACAAAAGTGACGTGGCGCGCTCCATGCACCGGGCGATGGCCGACCTGCACGAGATTGGCGGCGTCGATAAGACAACCATGCGGGAGTTCGACCGCCTCTGCCTGACCAAGACCGAGGTGCTGACGGCGGCGGACATTCGCGCCATCCGCGAGAAGGAGGGCGTTAGCAAGGCCGTGTTCGCCGAACATATCGGCGTCACAACCGGCCTGATCTCCAAGTGGGAATGCGGCGACAAACACCCCGGCCGGATGGCGCTCAAGCTGCTGTCGCTCGTCAAGGCAAAGGGGCTGGCCGTGATTGCGTGATTGGGGATCGGTATGCGAAGTCGCTCACGCGGCTTGTACGGCGTAAATTAATTATACCCTGTCCCCGTATTTCCTATTTGAAATAAGCTCGGTCTGAGCGCGTGACGGTTACGGCCCGGTAGCAATGCGGGGCCGTTTCTATCTGTGAACTGGTTTATATTAACTGCAACCGCGGTGGACGGCACGGCAACGCGGCTCCTGCAAGCACAGCGATCAATAATTCACAATCGTGCGCACGCCGAGGACGACTGCATCTGGGATCGGCTTGGCTGGATTTGCCGGATCGGCTGCCTTGCCGCCGGGCTGCCAAACGTATTGCAGGTCCGGTTGCAGAAACCAGCCTTTGGCGATTTGGGCCTTGTAGGTAAGCTCAGCAACTACCTCACCACCGCGGATTGGTTCAACGGCACCGGCAAGCGCGATGGCATCGCTATCGAACCCGGAAACCCGGCTGGAGATGCGATTGTATGCGGCGGCAAAGCCGAATTCGTCATTGGGGCGTCCCGGCACTAAGCCAACGAAACGCAGTCCTGTGTCGAAGCTATAACTGACGAGATTGCGGTCGGACGGAAGCCCGGCGACACGCCCGAACCAATGCACGCCGTCAGTCTCTCCTGCGCCTGGGCGAGCCGGCCGGTATATCTGCTGATCGATCACCCCATAGACGCCATAGTTCCTGGCATGGCGGCGCGCGATGCCGTTGCTCAACGGATCGGCGAGCGACCGCCCGTCAGTTCCAAACCGCTGATCGTCGAAATTGGCAAAGTCGATAAATGCGCCGAGCTTGACGAGGCCGGGAAGCGATCCAGGCTTCTTGGCATCACCATATTTGACCTGCAGTTCACTGATAACGAACGGGTTGTCTTTAAGACGGAAATTCAGGCCGTGACGGTTACAGATTTGTGCATCGCCCTGGCACGGCCCGGCTGGATCGTCGTTGACCACGGCCGTCAGCCACGAGACATTCTCGTTCGGAGTGTATTTCACACGTGCGCCAAGTGCGGCCAATGGATAGGACACGCCACCGTTTGGCAGGTTCACGGCCATGAACGCAGGCCAGCCGAAAGACGTTGTCAGAAACAGCCCGGCATTCGGGGCGTTGAGGAACTCGCCGTCCGCATCGATACGCATCTGACCGGCGCGGATGCTGAGCTTGTCTTTCACCAGATCGCGCTCAAACCAAAGATCGATCAGCCGCGTGGTCGGCGTTGCCTCGATGCTTGACACCGGATCGAGAATGCCGACGTGGGTCGTAGATATGCCGCGTCCATGAAGCTGCTGGGCGCTCATGTGGAACTTCAGGCCCGTGAATCCGCTGAGCTTTTCGAAATCAACATCGACCACACCCTCAAGCTGACCGAAGAAGTGAGAGCCCCGCCGAATGCCGCCGCTGGCAACCCCGAACACTTCACCAGCGTAATTGAACCCATAGGTGATGCCCCGACCGGCCAAAGCGGCACGCCGACCGTCAGCATCCAAGTTGTCGGCAAAATTGCGCGCAATCGAGCTTTCCGGGATGCCGGGCGCTGTGTCCTTGCCGTCTTGAGCGAGTGCAGCACCACCAAGCGGCAGCAGGATCGAAACGGCGGCAAGGGGGGGCACCGCGCACAGCAGTTTGGTCTGGCGTTCCATTACTATTCCTATGACGTGGGCGACGCGCACAAACCACCCCGTGGATCAATACCATGATCAGATTGTAGCTAACAGGGCTACGATTGACGCCACAGTTTTGAGCAAGCTGGAGTGCGGCAAAACTGCAACGGACCTGCGCAGAGCACATTTCACCGCTGTCCCACCATCGCGCCCCTCCATGTGGGACAGCTGGTCCGCGATGCTGGCGTGAGAACTATCGAACAGGCTTACGGCGCATTGCGACTACCAAGAACCAGACATCCGCGCCAGTACGGTGCCACCAGTTCGAAATCCAGGGACAGTGTACGGCTTCTGAGTTTGCAACCAAATGGCATCGTTGCCCCGGGCTTGGTCAACGCCTGGTCGCGGCGCATTATGCAAGGGGGCTCATGCGTTGTAAGGATGGAGCAAAAGCCCCACACCTACCGCGCCAACTCCCGCAATCCCCGCCGGATGAGCTTGGCCACATCGGCATCCGGTCCCAGCTCCTTGTGGGCGGCAGCGATTGCTGCCGAGGCCTGGGCGGGGGCGTAGCCGAGGTTGGTGAGGGCGGACATGGCTTCGACGGCGGCGTTGCCTTCGGGGGGGAGGGCGGGTTTGCCGCCTTTGGCGACGGGCAAGTCCATGCCGGCGACACTCAGGGCTGGGGCTTTGTCCTTGAGTTCCAGCACGATGCGCATGGCGAGCTTCTTGCCGACGCCGTTGGCCTGCTCGACGACACCGGCGTTGCCGAGGGCGATGGCGGTGGCGAGGTCTGATGTGGTGATGGTGCCGAGGATGGCCAAGGCCACCTTAGCGCCGACGCCCTGGACGTTCTGCAGGGTGCGGAACCAGCTGCGCTCGACTTCGCTGGTGAAGCCGAACAACTTGATGGCGTCCTCGCGCACATAGGTCTCAATCGACAGCACACAGGGTTCGCCGAGCTTGAGTTTGCCGAGTGTGCGCGATGAGGCGGAGACGTCATAGCCAACGCCGTTGACGTCGATGACGCAATGGCTCTCGCCGATGGCGTCAATGATGCCTTTTAGTTTGCCGATCATGCAACCTCCTTCTTCAACGGAGTTGGAGCTTGGTTGGCAGGCAACGTTGTGTCCATCGCGCGGACCGCTTCGCGCAACTGTCGAGCGGCGCGGGCCTGCGGGCTGGAGCGGTGGTTAGCGTGACAGATGGCGATGGCCAACGCATCCGCTTCGTCGGCGCTGTCGAACTTGGCTTTCGGTAACAGGAATTTGATCATCGCCTGCACCTGATGCTTTTCGGCGTGCCCGGCACCCACCACCGTCTTCTTGACGACGTTCGCGGCATATTCGGCGACTTGCAGACCCTTCATCGCCGGGGCCAACAGCGCAATGCCACGCGCCTGGCCGAGCTTCAGGGTTGAGCGGGCGTCCTTGTTGACAAACGTCTCTTCGACCGAAGCTTCGTGCGGTTTGAAACCGTTAAGCACGCTGTTTAAGCCTTCATAAATCTCACGGAGCCTATAACTAAGCGGTTCGCCCGATGTGGACGGGATCATGCCGGAGGCGACATAGATGAGCCGCACCCCGTCGCTTTCAATGATGCCCCAGCCGGTGCGGCGCAGGCCCGGGTCGATGCCGATGATGCGAATCGATTGGTCTCTCATCCCAGGCAGGTAACACGAGAGACGGAATATGCGAGTGGTGTGCAGAGCACAGTGTGTCGCAGTTCATAGTTGACGACAGTCCGACGGCGCGGTTAAGCATCACGCAAAGTGGGAAACGGGTAGGGGTGGTCATGGCACAGTCAACAGGCGTGTTGGGCGAAGTCACGTCGATTCAAGTTGCGGCATCTGCTGCTCCAACCGGCAGCGGAACGTCTCTCGGCTATGAGACTACGACGGTCGACAGTCTCACAGCGACAGCTTCGACCATCGGGACGATTGCGGTTGGCGGAGCCGTGACAGGCTTCGTCAATACGGCGGGTGACCACGACTGGTTCCAGATCAGCTTGGTTGCGGGCCAGCGCTATCAGTTCAATCTCAATGGAACAGATCTGTCCGATACCTATCTTGAGCTTCGCAACTCTGTTGGGACACTCTTGACGTTTAACGACGATGCTAACGCCAACACCGGCAATTACAATTCCCAGATTTTTTTTACCGCAACAACGACTGGAACCTACTATTTAGACGCCAGCGGTTATTCCAACTTGACCGGCGGTTATTCACTTTCCGCGATCACCGCTCCCGCGATACCGACTTACACACTCGATCAAGTTGCGAGTTACCTAACCCACGGCTATTGGGGCGGTAACTCTCATCGTTGGGATACGTCGGTTGACAACATCATTACAGTGAACCTTACTGGTTTGGATGCGGACGGATTGTTCCTGGCGCGCGTGGCCTTGGCATCGTGGTCGGAAGTGGCGAATCTAGTCTTCGTCGAGACCGCTTCTGCTGCCGACATCATGTTCGATGACGCGCTCGCTGGAGCGTTTGCCAACGGGACCTGGACCACCGGACCTAACGGCCTGATCACGTCGATGAATGTGAACATCGCAACGAGTTGGATCGCACCAGATCACGCGTTGACGCTGGCTGGAAGCCTCGACAGCTATTCCTACCAAACTTACGTCCACGAAATCGGCCACGCGTTGGGTTTGGGCCATGGCGGCAATTACAACGGCAATGCTGTTTATGGAATTGACAATCTTTATACCAACGACGTCTGGTCGTACTCCATTATGTCGTATTTCGATCAGCAGGACGCTGGTTTTGGCTCCTATCGGCTGGTGCAAGGTCCGCAAATTGCGGATGTGCTTGCCATTCAAAATATATATGGCGCAGCGACTGGCATTCATGCTGGTAATTCTGTCTACGGGTATAATGCTACTGCCGGTAGTGCTTACAATTTTGCGACGTATAGCACCGCGCCGGCATTCACCATCACCGACACGAGCGGTACCGATTCCATCGATGCCTCAGGCTTTGGCGGCAGTCAGACCATAAATCTCGGGGCCGAGCAATTTTCATCGATTGGCGGACTGTTGAATAACATCTCGATCACCCGCGGGACCGTCGTTGAGAACGCCATAGGCGGTGCTGGTGCCGATGCGATTACCGGCAACGCCGCAGCTAACGTTCTGGTCGGAGGTGGTGGTGATGACATCATTTTGGGTGGTGATGGTGCCGATACGCTGACTGGCGGCATTGGTGCTGACACGTTGGATGGCGGCAACGGCGACGACATCTTGAAGTTCAACACGGGTGATCTGAGTGTCATTGGTGGGGTTGGCAATGACACAGCGAACGTTGCTGACGCGAGCGGCGCAACGTTCGCTTTCGCCGTCGGCAGCGGCATTGAAACCGTGATCGGAAGTGCCGGTATCGACACGCTTAATGCCAGCGCCGTTACGACGAGCATGGCGATCTATGGCGGCGATAGCGGCGATTTCATCACGCTTGGTTCCGGCGGCGGCAGCGCTTTCGGCCAGGCCGGAAGTGACACGTTGACGGCGACCACTGGTGGCGCAGTGCTAGTAGGCGGTGCCGGAGCAGATACACTGACGGGCGGCAGCGGCGGCGATACGGTGTACTTCGACAGCGCCGATCTGGTGGTCGTCGGCGGTAGCGGGTTCGACTATGGGTATGCCAACGACGACGCTGGCGTTTCACGCATATTCACAGCCAACAGCGGTTTCGAGGTGATCATCGGCGGCATAGGCAATGACACGCTGAACGCCAGCGCCGTCACCACCACCGGTTACATCTACGGCGGCAACGGCAACGATACCCTCTCGCAGGGCACCCTCGGCGGTGGGCTGTATGGCGAGGTTGGTGATGACACGTTGAATGGCGGAGGCGGTAATGACTACCTCGTGGGCGGGGCCGGGGCTGATAGCCTGTATGGCGGCGCGGGCACGGACTCGTTTTCATTCGATAGTGTTGATTTGGTGCTGAGTGGCGGCAGCGGGTTTGACTACGCCTATGCCGATGGAGCGACGTCATTCGTTTTCGCCACAGGAAGCGACATCGAAGTCGTTATTGGCAGTACCGGTAACGATACGTTCAACGCAACCGCCGTTACTACGGCGATGTACGTCTACGGCGGCACTGGGAACGATGTACTGACGCAAGGTTCTGGCGGTGGCGATCTGGTCGGCGAGGCTGGAGCAGACATTTTGATCGGTGGCGTTAGCAATGATCGTTTGTATAGCGGCGCTGACAACGACAGTCTTTATGGCGGCGGCGGCAATGATGTGTTGATCGGTGGCACGGGTGCCGACTTTCTCGACGGCGGTGACGGAATCGATACTTTGCGCTTTGACACGGGCGATACCGTCATCGGTGGTGCGGGTCAGGACTATGCCTATGTCGAAGATCCAGCTGGCGCGACCATGGCGTTCGCAGCAGGGAGTGGCGTAGAGATTGTGATTGGCGGCGTGGGTAGAGATGTCCTAAACGCCGCCGCAGTAACAACAGCCATGTACATTTACGCTGGTGGTGGGAACGACGTGATTACCGCAAGTGCAGTTGGTGGCCAGTTATTTGGTGAAGCAGGTGACGATGCGCTTTACGGTGGTGTCGGCAACGATTTGCTCGCAGGCGGTCTCGGGGCGGATCTGCTGGACGGCGGAGCAGGTGACGACACGCTGTTTTTCACTACTGGAGATACCGTAATTGGAGGCACTGGCACAGACTACGCCTATGTCGCCGATTCCGCCGGTGCGACCATCGCGTTTGCGGCTGGCAGCGGCGTTGAGATTGTGATCGGCGGCGTCGGCGTTGATACGCTGAATGGCAGCGCCGCGACGACGGCGATGTACATCTACGGCGGTAGCGGCAACGACGTGCTGACCGCCAGTGCAGGCGGCGGCGAGCTGCACGGCGAACTTGGCGATGACACGCTGATCAGCGGCACGGCGAGCGACGTGTTCTACGGCGGCGCGGGCAGCGATACGATCCGGCTCAACGCGCAGTGGGGTAACGACACCATCGTCGATTTTGCCAGCGGCATGGACCGTATCTCGATGGTCGGCATCACCAATGCAACCGGCGGCGCGCTAACCTTTGCAGACCTCGGACAGGGCCACTACGGCTCGGTCGCCACCAACGACTACAGCACGTACGTCTACTACAACGGCCAGACCCTCTACCTCAACAACGTCGCCAGCGTCTCAGCCGCCGACTTCGTATTTGTGTGAGCGAGCCTGCCCACCCGCAGGCTTGATCCTGCGGGCTGCTCAGTACTGCATCAACTGCTTCTGACGATGACGGCTTGGACATCGACGCCGCGCTGTCTCCGATAGACATTCGCTTGTGTCGATTTTTCATGTGCCGATAGCATCGTCGCTTTCACAGTTAAAATTAGACGGGGTGACATTGCTGCGTTGCA
>JAYSVA010000287.1:0-3432 GCA_043718785.1 Hyphomicrobiaceae bacterium | reverse complement strand
GCTATCCCACCTACAAAAAGGCGACATGGGTCGAGATGCGCTGTGCCGTCTGGCATGCGCTGCCCGCATTGATGACGCCGTTCCTGATCGTCGGTGGTATATTGCTCGGCTGGTTCACGCCAACGGAATCAGCCTGCATTGCCGTGCTGTACTCGATTGCGCTATCCGGCTTCTTCTACCGCGAGATCGGCCCGAGGCAGCTGTATGCGGTTTTGCTGGATACCGGCAAGCTGGCGGGCGTGGCGCTATTCTGCATCGGCACGGCCAGCGCGTTCGGCTGGCTGCTCGCCTATTATAAAATCCCGCAAACCCTGCTCTCCAACGTCTCGACCTGGGGCATGGGGCCGATTGCGGCGGGCTTTTTCATCGCGTTCTGCTTCCTCGTGGTCGGTTGCTTCCTCGATGCCATCCCGGCGATCATCATTGTCGGCACCGTGCTGGAGCCGCTGGCGAAATCCGTCGATCTGCACCCCGTGCAGTTTGCCATCATCTCCATCGTTTCGCTAGCGTTCGGACTGGTGACGCCGCCTTACGGCATGTGCTTGATGATCGCCTGTTCGGTGGCGGGCGTTAGGCTGCGATACGCGCTGAAAGACACCATGATCATGCTGGTGCCGATGCTGTTCGTACTGGCGGCCTTGATCGTCTGGCCAGACCTCTGCCTGTTCCTGCCGCGCCTGCTGGTGCCTGGCATGATGAAATAGGACGGCCCGTCAGCGGACCGGTTTCATGGGGGTTGGTTCGGACCGAATAGCCTCGTCATGATACCAGCTGCTGCCGTAGACGATGCGGACCGGCGCTGGCAGTGCGGGGCGGTCGTTCGGGGTATTCGGCGCGCGCAGAGGGAACTGGTAGATCTTCGCTGTCGCGGTCTGCCCGTCTGGGGTTTTCACATCCGAATTCATGGTGCAGCTTCCTTTTTTGAGGTAGCAGAACGTGTGACAAGCGTGTGACGTAGTGTCACCATAGCATGTTTCTTCTGAAATTTTGCGTAAACGGCTTAAAAATTTAGCAAAATGCCTAAAAAATGGGCGTGCCTTTATTTGTGTCATTCGCTAGGTGATCTCCCGACATCGTCAAACATGGGGAAATGCAATGGCGAAGTATAAGTTGGAGTATATCTGGCTAGACGGCTACACCCCGTCGCCAAACATTCGCGGCAAGACCCAGATCAAGGAATTCGAAGCGTTTCCGACGCTGGAGCAGCTGCCGCTTTGGGGCTTCGATGGCAGCTCGACGATGCAGGCGGAAGGCCGCAGCTCAGACTGCGTGCTGAAGCCCGTCCGCGTGGTGTTCGACAGCGAGCGCACCAACGGCGTGATCGTGCTGTGCGAAGTGATGATGCCGGATGGCGTCACCCCGCACCCGACCAACAAACGCGCCACCATTCTCGATGACACCGGTGCTTGGTTTGGCTTCGAGCAAGAATACTTCATGTACGAAAATGGCCGCCCAATCGGCTTCCCGGTATCGGGCTACCCAGCTCCGCAGGGGCCGTACTACACCGGCGTTGGCTACAGCAATGTCGGCAAAGTGGCGCGCCGCATCGTCGAAGAGCATCTCGACATCTGCTTGGCCGCTGGCCTCAATCACGAAGGCATCAACGCCGAAGTCGCCAAAGGTCAGTGGGAATTCCAGATCTTCGGCAAAGGCTCGAAGCGCGCCGCCGACGAGCTGTGGATCGCCCGCTACCTGCTGCAGCGCTTGACTGAAAAGCACGGCATCGACATCGAGTATCATTGCAAGCCGCTCGGCGACACCGACTGGAACGGCTCCGGCATGCACGCCAACTTCTCGACCGCATACCTGCGTGACGTCGGCGGCGAAGACTATTTCAAGCGCTTGATGGCGCAGTTCGACAAGAACTTGATGGACCACATCGCGGTCTACGGACCCGACAACCATCTGCGCCTCACCGGCAAGCACGAAACGGCGCCATGGAACAAGTTCAGCTATGGCCTAGCTGATCGCGGCGCCTCGATCCGCATGCCGCACAGCTTCGTCAACAACGGCTACAAAGGCTACCTGGAAGACCGCCGCCCGAACTCCCAGGGTGACCCCTACCAGATCGCCTCCCAGATCCTGAAGACCATCTCCGAAGTGCCGACCAACGCCGCCGCCGCACCCAAGAGCATGCTGACGACTGGCTAAGGTTTCGACCATGACTCGCATACGGCGCAGACTTCCGGGTCTGCGCCGTATTAGTTTGCAGCAGTGGTTGCGGTTCGGGGCGGCCCTCGCTAAACCACACCAACCTCTTGCTTCCCCGGAATCCGTTTCGAGCGAAGCTCGATCCGGATATCCGGGATCTTTACCCCGGAATATGTTGCGAAATTTAGCCCCAAGGCACGGGGAAAGACCCCGGATATCAGAACAGCGCCCGCGCTGATCTGATTCCGGGGAAGCGAAAAACTGAAAATGTCACCGATTTGGCTCGTTAGCATAATTTGACAGGTGAGACCCATGCAAGTTGATGAAGCCACAGTGCGCAAGATTGCCCGGCTGGCCCGCCTCAAGGTGACGGACACTGAGGCTAAAAGCCTAGTCGGTGAACTCAGTGGCATTCTCGATTGGGTGGCGCAGCTGAACGAGGTCGATACCTCGAAGGTCGAGCCGATGACGTCGGTCGTCGCCTTCCCGATGCGCCAGCGCGAGGACAAGGTGACGGATGGCGAGATCGCCGATCAGGTGACCAAGAACGCGCCGAAGTCCGAGGACAACTTCTTCGTCGTGCCGAAGGTGGTTGAGTGAGCATCACGATTCAGCCCGAGGCTCCGGCGGAGCCTGAAGTCCGGGCGCTGATCGAGGATCTCGATGCGCTGATGATCAGCCTGTATCCGGCTGAGAGCAACCACCTGCTCGATATCGAAACCTTGCGCCAGCCCGACATCAAGTTCTTCGTCGCCCGCTACGATGACGTGGCGGTCGGCTGCGGCGCCTATCGTGTGCTCGACGCGAAACACGGCGAGATCAAACGCATGTTCGTGACACCAGTGGCGCGCGGCATGCGGCTCGGCCAGCGCCTGCTGCTGCACCTCGAAACCGACGCCTGGGTCGCCGGCCTCCGCCGCCTCTCCCTCGAAACCGGTATCCACCAACCCGAAGCCATCAACCTCTACGAGCGCGCCGGATATGTGCCGTGCCCGCCATTCGCCGACTACAAGCCCGATCCGCTCAGCCTGTTCATGACGAAGAAGATTGGGTGAATGGTGGAGTAGGAAATCCCCCGCGCGTTCTATTGATACGCGCGGGGGCACTGCCGCTCACCAATTGCCCTGCAGCGTGATGCCCACGCCGCCGTTGCCGTTCTGCACGACACTGGTGGAGTTGCGGCGGCCAAACTGGAACAGGCCGTAGGAATTGGAGTTGCCGTTCTGTGTGATGGTGCCGGAATTGTCGCGTCCGCGTTGAAACACCAAAGCGTTGTTGCCA
>JAYSVA010000286.1:0-3437 GCA_043718785.1 Hyphomicrobiaceae bacterium | reverse complement strand
AAATCCCGGCTGACGTCACCAAGGCGATCCAGGCGCATACCCTGGCGGCACACCACGCGCTCGGCTGTCGGGGCGTTTCGCGGGCTGATTTCCGCTACGATCCGGCGACCGGCCAGCTCATCTGCATGGAGGTCAACACCCAGCCCGGCATGACCGGCACATCGCTGGTGCCGGAACTCGCCGCCAATCTCGGCATCAGCTATGCGCAGCTGTGTGCGCTGATGGTCGAAGACGCCAGCATCGACCGCTGATCAAGATCGCTAGAACTTGCCGCCCAGGAGTGCCGTGGCAATCGCCGCGACTGTACCCGTCAACACTGTGCCCCACAGCCAATCGACCAGCGCGATTTTGGTTGAGAACCCACGCATCGTCGCGAGGTTGGTGAGGTCATACGTGCCGTAAGCGAACAGGCCGAACAGCGCGCCATAGCCGAACGCCTGCGCCACGCCGCCGCCGCCAGCAGCCAGCGCTTGCGGCAGAACGAACACCGCCAGCCCCAACGGATACAGCAGATAGAACGCCAGCGCCGCCGCCTTGCCAATCGGCTGGCGCATCAGATCACCAAGCTCGCGCCGATAGAACCCCTTGGCGATGACACCGAGCCAAAGCAGATCGATCACCAGAAACGGCACCAGTGCCGCAATGTAGTGCTGCCAGAGTTGCGCGGTTATCATATCAGCTCGCCCCAGACCTCCGCGCACTCATCCGCGCTCTAATGTAACTGAGCATACGGGTCCGGCGCTCAATCTGGATTGCTTGGCGGGTTCAAGGCGTTGGCGAGGCGCTGGTTGGGGCGACGTTGGCGGCTTTGCGCGCCGCATCCAGCCGCACGGTCGGCCGGGCCCAGGGGCCGAAAATCTGCAGCACATTGGGTTTCTGGCCGCTAAACCCAATAAACGGACCGATGGCCGTCAAATTCAATCGTGACGACGGCATATCAATCGTGCCGGACAATTTGATGATCTCATCGCGGACGTTGGCCTGGCTCTTGTCTTCCGCCTTCAACACGCCGTTGGCCAGTGTGAACGTGGCGAACAGACCATCAAACGACATCTGATCGCGGCCACCGGCACTCCAGCCCTCAATCGCGCGCTTCTCGGAGGCGGCCGCCAGCCCGCGCAGATCGACGGACATCTTACCACCGTCCGGAATGCCTGTAGTGATGCGCCCTTCGGCATTCTGCACCACATCATTCAGCGATTTGCCTGATCCCGTCAGGTCCAATGTCACGATGCCCCGCCCTGTCATAAACGGCGTGCCGAACAGTGCCGACGTCGCACGCCCGGCATCCAGGTTATCAAGCCGCCCGCGCAAGCCAACTTTCATGTTGGCACCGGTGAAATCGCCACTCACCTGGCCCGCGCCCCGGCCACCATCGAACTCGAATGCGGCCACGTCAGCCAGCAGTCTGCCGCCGTTGTTGGACACGCTGGCTGCGGTCCGCCGCAAGGTGACGCCTCCCAACACCAGTCGATCAGCCGACACACGTAAATCCGCGTCCATCAGCGAGATGATCGGCACGTCGAGATCGCTTTGGCCCCACGACTGCAGCAAGTTTGCCGCCATTGCCGTAAGATGCCCGGCGCTCTGCACTGGTATCGATGAGGCATTCAACGTCGAGGCATTCGCGGATTTAAGCGCACCCGCGGTCAAGGTAGCCGGGAATAGCCGCGTCAAGTCAAGTGTCTGGAACGCCAGCGTGCCCGTCAGTAAAGGCCGGGCCGGGCGTCGGTCTAGGCTTAACGCGCCGTTCGCCTCACTGCCGTCGATTTCGAGCTTCGCAGTGCTCAGCGCCATGCTCTTGGATGACCAGTCCAGCGCACCTTTGGCCTTGAGATTATGCGCCGTCAGACCTGTCGCGCCCATGATCCCCGGCAGCAGTCGGCTCAGCCAGGTCAATTGCCGGGCAACCGTCAGGTCGACCTCAGTCGCGCCGACCAAGTGAAAGGCCGCATTTAATCCAATGCGGCCTTCGAATGCCCAGTCGAGATAAGTATTCTTGATGTTAAATTTCAGGGCCACGGGGCCCGTCGCGTTGCGCTGGCGCTCAGCGCTGGTCTGCCCTGCCCCGACCTGCCCTGTTGTGACATCAAAGGCCGTACGTTGACCGGCTAGCAGCCCATCACCCTTGAATTGCCATGCACTGCGGCCACGCTTTAATTCGCCTGTGACATCGCTGATGGTTTCAGTGCCGCCGTCTGGCAACTCGATCAACAGTGATGTGCCGCGCAGTGACAACGTCGTGAAGGTCTGCCGCGCGAGTTGCCCGGAGATCGGGTGGACGAAGGCACCAGTGCCACTCTCGATGGCCGCATCAAGCCCCTTAGACCCAGCGCTGATACGGATCTCACCTTTGCTCACGGTGACAGCGCCCGACGGCTGCTGCGGCTTGCCCGGCGCGCTGGCTTCGATGCCGACCGGCCGCCCTTTGCCGTCGACAGCATGGAGCGTGCCCCGTTCCAGCGATATCCGCGGGTACTGCGA
Organism: Hyphomicrobiaceae bacterium; assembly: GCA_043718785.1. Taxonomy (GTDB): domain Bacteria; phylum Pseudomonadota; class Alphaproteobacteria; order Rhizobiales; family Hyphomicrobiaceae; genus JAYSVA01. Next base: position 953 of record JAYSVA010000286.1, on the reverse strand, counting down.
AAGATTGATCGGCGCGGTTACCAAGTATCCGCCCGCCATATCGGCCGCATGGGTGCTCGTACTTAGCGCTTTCCGCGCCGCATCGTGCGCTATCATCAACGGCAGCAGCGGCATTCCGAGGCCAACCACCAGCCAAGCGAGCATCAGCAGAGCTACCCACTTCAGTCGCTGTTTGGGACCGGTTGCAACCATCGATGTAAAGGCCCTGTCTTAAATTGAACGCACGTCATTCAAACAAGATGCACTTCATCGCGGCAGCTATACGGACCCCTATTATGGGGCGCAAGTGGCGTTAAAGTGATGGCGAAAGGTAACGAATCACCTGTTCGGGCAAATAAGTGAATAGTGCGCCTGCCAGGGAATGTGCGCCCAATCAAAGGTTATCCACAAGCCTAATTGTAACAGTGTTCAGCTACGACTTTAGACTAATGCATCAGCCTTCACTGGTACACTACGTTTCGCCTTCACCAAGGCAGCTGCCGCCACATAGTCTGCCTTGCCGGAGCCGAGCAGCGGCACCTTCTCGACCATGATTTCGGCCGGACAGTTCAGCTCCGACGCGCCCTTGGCCTTGATGTGCTTCATGAACTGGTCGCGCGTCGCCTTTTCCTCAGGGATCAGCAGGGTCAGGCGCTCGCCTTTGCGGGCATCCGGTTCGGCGATGACCACCGAGACGGCACCCGGCCAGATCTCCGCCGCCATCGCTTCAATGGCTGACAAGGACACCATTTCCCCGGCAATCTTGGCGAACCGTTTGGCGCGCCCTTTGATGGCGATGTAGCCCTGCCCGTCGATGGTCACGATATCGCCCGTGTCATGCCAGCCACCGACAGGCGCTTCCAGAACACCTGGATTTTCAATGCGATAGTAGCCGAGCATGATATTCGGCCCGCGCACGTACAGGCGGCCGCCTTCGTCGATGCCTGGCACCGGATCAAGCCGTGCTTCCATCA
>JAYSVA010000285.1:0-20505 GCA_043718785.1 Hyphomicrobiaceae bacterium | reverse complement strand
TACGCTTTGGCTTGGTTGGCCATCGCCATCAATTTAAATGACAGGTCCACCAGCTGCTGCTGGCTCGCACTGTTGAGGCGATCAAAGTTGGCCATGAGCTGCTGGCGATCAGGCACTTTAGCGGCGTAGTTTGCTTTTGGGACGGCTAGCGGCTGGCGCTTGGCCAGGGCTTGCGGCGCTTCCTCGTAGAGCCAGGCGACTTGCGATCGGAGCAACTTGCAAACGGCGGCGGTCTCGGTGGGTGTCAGCCGCTCCTCACCTTTTTCGACTTGCGATAAGCGCTCGGTTTCCATCCCGGCGAGGCTGGCAAAGTCATTCTTGCCAAAACCAAGCTCTAGCCGTTTGGCGCGAATTTTTCCCCCAATGTGGGCGCATAATGGATCAGTCATCGCCAGTCCACTTTTTCTTAAAAAAAATTTCCGCTTCTTGTTTGACGTCCAGGCAGGCGCGTCTTATCGACGAGTGGCTCTAGTTCGGGCCAGAGGGCTTGGTGTTGTCCTCAGCCAAAAGAGCAAATTGCCACGCGGCGTGGCAAAATCAAAACACAAACACCTTACCTGACTGTTGACGACGCTGAGGTTCCCGGGCATCGTCAGTATGCTTCCGCCGAAACGCACAAAAAGTTGAACAAATCAAAAATGCATCGCGACAGGAAGCTAGGTTTATGCGGATCGTCTGTCGAACAGCGATCCGTCTCACGTGGGGGTAACATGGCACAGAGTAAACCGCAGCCTCAGCCGCAGGTGCGAGGCGCTTCCGGTAGTTATGGGCGATCGTTCCTCGAGGACATCCGGATTGACCACGGACCGGCACCAGCGCTGGGCCGCTTCTTCCTGGCGGCCGATACGTTGGTCCGTGCTGCCGGTATTCAGCTCCGGCTGGTCAGCATCACGGATGCGGCACTTGCGCATACAAACAATAAGGCATCGTGGCCCGCATTTCCGCCCATGCTCGATAGCCGCCTTGCAGCGATTGACCCAGCCTCGTCGTACGCACTGCTGGGATACAATCAATCAGGCGACGTTGTCAGCTCGCAGGCTGGGCGCATTTACGACACGCCGGATCAGCAAACGCTGCGCGAGATGATCGGCGATCAGTCGTTCCTTTATGGTGGCAGTTTTGATCCGCAGAGCGGCCATCCAACGTGCCATATCACCGCGCCGTCATCGCGCCAGATCAGTGGGCGTTATGTCTATTCCGGTGCCTTGTGGGTCCATCCCGACTATCGCGGGCATCGGCTGGCCAATGTTCTGCCCCGCGTGTCGCGGGCCTACGCGCTATCACGCTGGAACACCGACTATACGATAGCGTTTATCGGCAATGCTACGTCGTCGTTGTGCAAACTCTACGGCTATCCGAACATTGAGCCTGGGGTGGAATTCCGCGGCCTCGGACCGTCGTATTCAACGATGTCACTGATGTGGATGACGACAGATCAGTTGCTTGACGATTTAGCGAAGTTCATGGACGGCATACGGCCGCAGGTTGATGGAGCCGTCGGTGACCGCTCCGCTCAGCACCACGGGGCTGTCGCAGTCGAGCTTCAGCGGCATAAGCACGCGCGAGTATCGTAACCGCGTTGTGCCGATGGACGGGAATTCGACGAGGGCGTCCACATCGTCAAAGGTGACCCGCTCGGTCGCAGCGGCCTCGCATTGATGTTGCGCTGCCCAACTGGCGTAGTGGTGGTCCCCGTAGGATTTGAGCGACTGGCCTGGTGAGCCAGACAGCCAGAGGGGATTAAACGGGGTGTAACCACCGCCAAGCGCCCTTAACGTCGTATCGGCGGTGTTCACGTCGAACATCGACCAGCGACCCGCGAAAATCTGATCAAGAGCTGGTCGGGCATCATTGAGATCGCGCGTTTCCTGCAGAACCTTCTGGGCCAGGTGCGCAGCCTTGAACAGTTTGCTGGACTCGGGCGGCTTCGATTTCTTGAGAAGCCGGGCATTGACATGGCGCTGCAACTTGCGTTCGCCATCAACCACCGCGCTGAGATACCGGGCAAACTTCACACGACTGCCAAAAATCGCGTGGTTCCAATCGGTCGTCAGGAAGTCGCCGGCGATGGTCGGTGATTCAATCTGGTACAGTCGATCAAACAATTCAGCGAGCGCTGCGTCGGTGACGAGTGACGGCCGACAGCGAACGCGGACGTTGGAGTTGTTCTGTGAGAAAAACAACCAGCCGAGGTTCTTGACGACGTAGTTTTCTAGCGCAGCTCCGCTCAGGTGCGTGCTCAGTGAAGTCGCCAAGCGTTCGCTGTTGGCCTCCAAAACGTTACCGTCTTCGTCGATAAAGCACGAACGCATTTTCAATCCTCGGAGCAACATTCCGTAGCCTTGCTAGAGAACTGTGGCACCCAACTCTAAAAAAATCGCCAATAAGTGCTGAGAAATACGAACAATTGGGGCTGATTTAACTGTTACTATCTGAGTGATAGGACTGTTTAGCTCCAACGGCGGTTGCTCCACATCCATTGCTCCGGCAGTTCGCGGACCCAGACTTCGAACTGGGCTTGCATCATTGCGGTGGCGGCGGTGATGTCGGCGCTGGCGTTTTTGGTGCGGGGGATCTGCAACTCGATCATCTCGACGCGGAATTTGCAGGCGTTGTCGAGGCGGACGGCACGGGCCATCCAGACGCGGGCACCCGTGCGCCGCGCGATCATCACGGGACCAGCGACGGTGCGCGCATCGACGCCGAAAAACGGCACGGGGATGCCGGTGCGGTCATACAGGTCGGCGACGATGCCGAGCCTGCCGCCGTGTTTGACGTGCTCCATCAGCTGGCGGCCGGTTTGCTTGTCGCCGTGGTCGCCCTCGACCTTGCCGCGCCCGAACAGACCGCCGGGGTAGAGGTCGCGGCGCTGGTGACGCAAGTAGCGGTCGACGTAGGGGTTATTGACGGCCCGGTACACGGCGGCTGGGTTGGCCCCCGCGACGGTGAGCGGCCAGATCGCCAGTTCCCAGTTGCCCATGTGGAGCGAGACGCCGATCAGCGGGCCGAGTTTGCCTTGGTAACGGGCGAACACCGCCGGATTGGCGATCTCGATGCGCTCGGGCTGGCGGACGATGCGGTCCAATTGCATGGTCTCGACCATGACGCGGCCGAGGTTTTCCCAGTGCGCCAGGGCAATACGGGTGCGCTCCGCCTCGCGCTTCTCTGGGAAGGCGATGGCGAGGTTGGCGAGCGCCCGGGCATGCCGTTTCGGTGACAGCCGGGGGGCGAGGAACCGCCAGCAGGCCGCAGAGATGCGGATCGCGCGGTCGAGCGGGATCGCCCGCACGAGGCCAACAATCAGCCGGAGCAGCAGATATTCCAGCCGGAACTGGATATCCCGGAGAGCGGAGACAGGACGGGACATCGGACGGCGGAAACCTTAGGTGGGAGCGTGGCAGTGATCCAATACAGTACGAACCTATCCCGTGACCCTTGCCACGGGCAAAAAACCATCCTCTCGCTTTCCCGGAATCCGTTTCGAGCGAAGCTCGATCCGGATGTCCGGGATCTTTCCGGCTGAATGCGAGGCGATGTTTAGCCCCACGGCAACCGGTAAAGACCCCGGACATCAGAACAGCGCCAGCGCTGATCTGATTCCGGGGAGGCGAAAAAACGGAAAGAGTCGTCGGTTCGGTTCGCTGAACTAACCTAACCGCTGGCCGATCAATGCAACAATAAAATCTTGAGTTACCGGCGGTTCAAATTGGTCGCATCAGCGAGGGCAGACTGCCGGGCGGCTGCAGGCCGATGGCCATCACCTGGCGTTTGAGCACTGGCAGCGCGCGCAGCACATGCACGCCGAAGCCGCGCGCCAGATTGACCGGCAGCAAATCCGCCAGCAGCGAGCGGTTCATCAGGTCAACCGCCGTGGTGCGGCTGCTGACATCGCTCTTCCGGGCCGTTGTATAGGCCGCAAGTACGGCGTCGGCACCGATGTCGCCCCCGTTAGCGGCCAGCACGCAGTCAGCTAGGCAGGCGGCGTCGCGCATGCCGAGGTTGAGGCCTTGCGCGCCGATGGGCGGCAGCACGTGTCCGGCCTCGCCGACCAGGGCGATGCGGTGCGCTCCGAGCGAACGGGTGGACAGACCACCGAGTGGAAAGGCACGACGCGGGGCGATGTCACTGAGGCGGCCAAGCAGCCCGTGCAGGCGCTCCGCGAGGGCGGCGGTGAAGGCGGCATCATCGAGTGCTGCCAGCCGCTCAGCAATCGGCGTGCGTTCGACCCAGACGAGGCTGGACCAGTCGTGGGTGCCATCATGCGGCAGCGGTACGACGGTGCACGGCCCGCTGGCGCGGTGAAATTCGGTGGAGATGCCGCCATGCGGGCGGCTATGGCGGAACCGGGTGGTGATGGCGACTTGCGGGTAGTCCCAGGTCTCCGCCCCGATGCCCGCAGCGGCGCGGCCCAGCGAATTGCGCCCGTCAGCGGCGACGACCAGCGGGGCTGACAGCGTGTCACCCTCGGCTAGGGTCACGGCCACGTGGTCGGCGCTGGGTTCGATTTTGACCACCCCGGCACTGTCGATCACCCGGACATTGGGCATTCGGGCGATGGTGGCCGCCAGCCCGGCCGTCAGGTCAGCGTTGGGAATGTTAAAGCCGAATTCGCCTAAGCCAACTTCACGGGATTCAAACAGCAACTCCGGCGCTTTCAGCCAGGCATCTGTGTCGTCAATGATGCGGATGCCCTTCAGGGCTGAGGCTTTGGCGCTGACTTCCGGCCACGCTCCGAGTCGCCGCAACAGCTCCACCGAGCCGTTGAACAAGGCGGCTGTGCGCTGATCAGCCGCCGCGCCCGCGCGTGGCCGTTGCCCAACCACCGCGACCTGCAGCCCGCCAAGCGCCAGCGCCCCGGCGGCGGCAAGGCCTGCCGGTCCAGCTCCAATGACGATGGCGTCGATGCGCTGCATGTGATCCAATCTTGGCTCGGGCGGCTTACTGAGCTATTACGCTGAAATCCCGCCCTCCGATCCGGGACGCGCCGCCGCAGGCCGCCCACGCTACATTATCGCCACGATTGGGGTTTGCCGAGAGGCGTGGCGTGATGACGGTTGATTGGCGAGGGGGTAGCGTGGCAAGCGAGGGGTTCACTTAGTGGGACCCCACTTACCGGGCGCATGCGCCGACCAGGACACACATGACCGACGATACCGAAACCCGCCAGCGCCGTGCCTTGTTTCGGGCGACGCATCGCGGCACGAAGGAAATGGACTGGATGCTGGGCCGCTACGCCACGGCCAAAGTCATGACGATGGTGGGAGATGAGCTGACCCGGTTCGAGGCGCTGATTCAGCGCCCCGATCCAGAGCTGCAGCGCTGGTTGATGGATGCCAACCAGGTGCCAGCGCCCGAGGTGGCGGATCAGATCGCGGTGATCCGAGCCTTCCACGACACACAGACAACCAAGTCGATCACCTGAACCGAATGGACCAGACCCAAACTTCAGCCAATAACACGCTGCTCTCCGGAGTGCCGGAGGGCCTCGACGCGCTGGTGCTAACGCAACTCGTGCGCGATGCCAGCCGCCCCGGTGCACCCGGCATTATTCTGCATGTCGCCCGCGATGACCGCCGACTGGATGCGATTGAGACGGCGCTGCAGTTCTTCGCGCCGCAGCAGCGGATCATTTCGTTTCCGGCCTGGGATACCGTGCCCTACGACCGCATCGGCCCGAATGCGGAAATCGTCGCCAAGCGCATCACCTCTCTGGCCAAGCTGGTGGTGGCGACGCGTAAAGAGCCAACGATTGTGCTGACCACGATCAACGCCGTGCTGCAGCGCCTGCCGCCGCGTGAGTTCATCCGCAAGGCGTTGCGGCCGTTAGCTGCTGGCCAGCGCATGGATATGAACCGACTGACCCAGCGGCTGGGGGCGATGGGGTTCACGCGCTCATCGACCGTGATGGAGCAGGGCGAGTTTGCCGTGCGCGGCGGTATTCTCGATCTATATCCGCCGGGACGACTTAGCCCGGTGCGGTTGGATTTCTTCGGCGATACGCTGGAATCGATTAAATCATTTGATGCGGAAACGCAGCGCACGACCAAGATTGTGCAGAAGCTTGTGCTGATGCCGATCAGCGAAGTTGGCTATGGCGTCGATGCCGAGAAGAACTTTCGCACTGGATATGTCGAATTGTTTGGCGGCAATACCAACGACGATCCGCTGTATCAGGCGGTGAGTAGCGGCCAGCGCTATCCGGGCCTGGAACATTGGTTGCCGCTGTTCCACGACAAGCTCGAAACGTTATTCGATTATGTCGATTGCGCTGATGTGTCGTTTGATCATAACGCCGATGAAGCGCTGCGCCGCCGCTTCGGCCAGATCACCGAACATTATCAGGCGCGCGTTGAAGGCCTCGAAACCTCGAAGTTCGGCGCAGCTCCCTACAAGCCTGTGCCGCCGGATCGGATGTTTGTTGATGGCCGGGAGTGGGCGTCGTCGCTAAGCGTTATGAATGTGCGGCGGTTCTCGCCATTCGAACAGCCGGACGAAGCGCCGAAGACCAACGTCCGCAGCTACAAGGGCCGCGTCGCCCGCAATTTCGTCACCGAGCGCACGGCGGATGGTGGCGACCTGTTCGGCGCAGTCATCACCCACGTCTCGCAGCTGATGGCGCAGAAAAAGCGCGTGATGATTGCCGCCTGGACGCCGGGCGCGCGCGAACGCATCGCCTCGCTGCTGGCTGATCATGGCCTGAAAGATACCCGCAAGGTCGAGAGCTACGCCGAGGGCCTGACCTTGCCCGGCCATCTGCTGACGCTGGCGGTGCTGGGTCTGGAGCATGGCTTCGAGACGCCGGATCTGGCGGTGCTGAGCGAGCAGGACATTCTCGGCGACCGTCTCGTTCGCCCGCGCCGCAAGCCGCGCCGTGCCGCCGATGTGCTAACCGAAGCAACGTCGCTCACCCCAGGCGATCTGGTGGTGCACGCCGATCATGGGATTGGCCGCTTCGAAGGCCTGAAAACAATAACGGCCATTGGTGCGCCGCATGATTGTTTGGAATTGAGCTACGCGGGCGGCGATAAACTGTATTTGCCGGTTGAGAATATCGAACTCCTGACGCGCTATGGCGCAGATGGTGACGGCAATCAGCTAGATCGCCTGGGTGGCGCTGCTTGGCAATCGCGTAAAGCGCGGATGAAACAGCGGTTGCTCGAAATGGCATCCGAATTGATCAAGATCGCGGCACTCCGGCAATTACGTGAAGCACCTGCCCTAATTCCCCCTGCCGGCGCCTTCGAGGAATTCGTTGCGAAATTCCCATATGAGGAAACCGAGGATCAGCAATCCAGTATTGATGCTGTGATTGATGATTTGGCGGCGGGCCGTCCGATGGATCGGCTGATTTGCGGTGACGTCGGCTTCGGTAAAACCGAAGTGGCGATCCGTGCGGCGTTCGTGGCAGCACTGAACGGTGTGCAGGTGGCCGTTGTTGTGCCGACCACACTGCTGGCGCGCCAGCATTACCGCAACTTCGCGACGCGTTTTCAAGGGTTGCCCGTCAAAGTGGTGCACGCCTCACGTCTGGTCAGTCCGAAAGAGTTGACCGAGGCCAAAGATGGCCTCGCCAAGGGTACCGTCGATATCGTCATCGGCACGCACGCGCTGCTGTCGAAGTCGATTGATTTTGCCCGCCTGGGATTGCTGATCATCGACGAAGAACAGCACTTCGGCGTTGCCCATAAGGAGCGGCTGAAGCAGCTCAAAGAAGACGTGCACGTGCTGACGCTGTCGGCGACGCCGATTCCGCGGACGTTGCAGTTGGCGCTGTCGGGCGTACGCGAATTGTCGCTGATCACGACGCCGCCGGTCGACCGGTTGGCGGTGCGCACGTACATCTCGCCGTTCGATCCGGTGATTTTGCGCGAGGCGCTCCGGCGTGAACGCTATCGTGGTGGTCAGACGTTCTATGTCGCCCCGCGCATCGCCGACCTCGACGAGATCGCCGAGTTCCTGGCCGAAGCGACGCCGGAACTGCGCGTCGCCCGCGCCCACGGCCAGCTCAGCTCGACCGAGCTTGAGGACATCATGACCTCGTTCTATGAGGGCGAATACGACGTGTTGCTGTCCACGGCCATCGTCGAATCCGGCCTCGACGTGCCGAACGCCAACACCATGATCGTGCACCGCGCCGACATGTTCGGCCTCGCCCAGCTCTATCAGTTGCGCGGTCGCGTCGGTCGGTCGAAAACAAGGGCGTATGCCTACTTCACGACGCCGCCGGGTAAGGCCATCACCGAAGCCGCCGACAAGCGCCTGAAAGTGCTGGCCTCGCTCGACACGCTCGGCTCCGGCTTTGCGTTGGCGAGCCACGATCTCGACATCCGCGGCGGCGGCAACCTGCTCGGCGACGAACAGTCCGGCCACATCCGCGAAGTCGGCTTCGAGCTGTATCAGAGCATGCTGGAAGAAGCCGTCGCCTCGCTCAAAGGCGGCGATCTTGCCGGGTCAGAAGATCAGTGGAGCCCGCAAATCGCGCTCGGTCTCGCCGTGCTGATCCCGGAAACTTATATCGCCGATCTCTCCTTGCGCCTCGGTCTGTACCGTCGCCTGTCGACACTCGGCGACCGTGCCGACATCGACAACTTCGGCCTGGAGCTGGTCGACCGCTTCGGCGAGCGCCCGCCGGAAGTCGATGCGCTACTCGATGTGATGGAAATCAAGAGCCTGTGCCGCCAAGCGGGCATCCAGCAGATTGACGCCGGTCCGAAAGGCTGCGTCATCAGCTTCCGCAAGTCCAAGTTCGCCAACCCAGAAGGCCTGGTGCAGTGGATGCAGAAGTCTAAGGGCGCCGCGAAAATGCTGCCTGACCACAAGCTCGTCTTCAAAGCCGAGTGGGACCTACCCGAGCAGCGCCTCAAAGGCGTGCAGAAACTCGCAACCGAGTTGGTGGCGATGACAGTGAAGAAAAACCCGCTGAAGCCGTGAGGGGGCGAAAGCATCGCTGCGTAAGCACAATTTTTGACAGGAGAAGACATGCGCAAAAAGCAATTTATCGACACATCAAGTCCCGAATTCCTCGCTCGTGCCGAAGAACGCCGCCGCACCTGGAGCGTCACGCGGTATGCTAGTTTGGATGCAATGAAGGCTGCGGAATATCGCAGTTGGGCGACGCTGCCAGACCCCATCAAGTTCGCCACTATTTCCGAGGTCAGTGCTACAGCCTACGCCGTGAAAGGAATTCATGTTCAAAGACTTCCTAGACCTCATCGCGCTCCTGAATAAGTATAATGCGAAGTACCTCGTGATTGGTGGCTACGCGGTGGGCTACCACGCACAAGCTCGCGCCACCAAAGACCTAGATATCCTCATCTTGCCAGCTCCGAAAAATGCAGCTGCTGTGTTCAAGGCGTTGCAGGAATTCGGTGCGCCACTGCGTACCAAAACTGACCCGCGAGACACAGATCGTTTCGCCGCTCGCCGCGCCCTCTCCGCCAAGGATTTCGAGGACGAAGACAGTTGGTTTATGATGGGCACGCCACCTGTCGCAGTGGACATCCTGGCGAAAATTCCAGGCGTCGTGTTCAACGTGGCTTGGAAGAACCGCGTAACAGTTACGCTCGATGAGCAGGGCGTCACCGCGCAAGTCATTTCTCGTGACGACCTGATTGCCGCAAAGCTGGCTTCAGGCCGCCCCCAAGACTTGGCTGATGTTGAGGCCATCCGTGCAGCCGCCGCCGAAGTAGCGGTAATGAAACCGGCTAAGCCAAGCACGCCGAAGCAGAAAGCCAAACGGAAAAAACCACAGCCAAAGCCCTAGTTCACATATGGATCGTCCGCTTGGCCACGGCCAGGGCTGCCTCTTTGACGGCTTCGGTGAGCGTCGGGTGGGCGTGGCAGGTGCGGGCGAGGTCTTCGGCGGAGCCGCCGAATTCCATGATGACGGCGGCTTCGGCGATCATCTCGCCGGCGTGCGGGCCGATGATATGGCAGCCGAGAATGCGGTCAGTTTTGGCGTCGGCCAGCACTTTGACGAAGCCGTCGGTGGTGCGGTTGACCTTGGCGCGGCCGTTGGCGGTGAACGGAAACTTGCCGACGTTGTAGGCGACGCCCTCAGCCTTCAGTTCTTCCTCGGTTTTGCCGACTGAGGCGACTTCAGGCGACGTGTAGATGACGCCGGGGATGACGCCATAGTTGACGTGTCCGGCTTGGCCCGCCAGCAATTCGGCCACCGCCACGCCCTCGTCCTCGGCTTTGTGAGCGAGCATTGGCCCGACGATGACGTCGCCGATGGCGTAGATGCCGGGCACGTTGGTCTGGTAGTGGCTGTTGACGGTAACGCGGCCGCGCGGGTCCATAGCGACGCCCGCTTCCGCGAGGCCGAGACCCTGGGTGTAGGGCGTGCGGCCGATGGCGACGAGCACCACATCGGCTTCGAGGTATTCGGCGGCCCCGCCCGCAGACGGTTCAATCGTGATCATGTGGCCGCTGCTGGTGCGCGCGACCGCTGAGACCTTGTGGCTGAGCTTGAACTCAAAGCCTTGCTTGCCGAGAATTTTCTGGAATGACTTGGCGACATCAAGGTCCATGCCGGGCAGGATGCGGTCGAGATATTCCACCACCATCACTTTAGCGCCGAGGCGGCTCCACACCGAGCCGAGTTCCAGGCCGATCACACCGGCACCGACGATCAGCAGGTTTTTCGGCACTTTCGCGAGCGTCAGCGCGCCGGTGGACGACACGATGGTCTGCTCGTCGATCTCGACGCCGGGCAGCCGCGCCACGTCCGATCCGGTGGCGATGACGATGGCGTGGGCGGCCTGCTCGGAGACTTTGCCGTCAGTGGCGGTGATCTCGACGACGCCCGAAGCCTTGATGCGGCCGGTGCCGTGGAACGTGTCGATTTTGTTCTTCTTCAGCAGGTAGGCGACGCCGTCGACGTTGCCTTTGACGCCGTCCGCCTTAAACGCCTGCATTTTCGCCAGATCCAGCGTCGGCGAGACGTTGATGCCCATGGCGGCGAACGAATGGTTGGCCTCGGCGAACATTTCCGACGCATGCAGCAACGCCTTCGAGGGGATGCACCCGACATTGAGGCAGGTGCCGCCGTGCGTCGCGCGCTTCTCGACGACCGCCACCTTCAGCCCGAGCTGCGCCGCGCGGATCGCACAAACATAGCCACCCGGGCCGGTGCCGATAACAATGAGATCGTAGGACATGAGTGGCCTGCTCGTCGGAGTGATTCAGATGGGTGTTGGTACACATTCGCATCACCTGACGCGACCTGAATTTTGGTCGCGCTATCAGCGTCCGGATGTGGCTGATCCAATGAACTGGGGCTGAACCATTTGCTATTGCGCCGCTGAAGCTGATAGTGCGGAAATAACCGCTGATCCCCCTGGTAATGCCAGACTAATGTGACAAACTACGTGTAGTGTCATGAAACGGTTCGGCGCTTGAGGACAGAGGCAGTGCCACAACGGTGCTGTGCGACCCGGTTAAGCGTTTACTTCGCGACGGTCCTCAGCAAAATGCGCTCATAACAAGATGTGCTCATCAGATGCTATCGACGACGACCACCAGACTTAGGATCCAACCCATGAAGAAGACGATTTCAACTGCCGTGCTTTTGGCGATGTTTGCCGGATCAGCGTTTGCCCAAGACTTGAAGCCAGCAGCGCCAAGCCCAGCAGTGCCAGGCCCAGCAGTGCCAGGCCCAACAGCTCCCGCTGCGGCGGCGCCAGCTGCGCCCGCGGTTGTTCCGGCAGCGCCCAAACCAGCCGCAGCCGTCCCAGCCGCGCCAGTGACTGCCGCATCCCCCGCCCCAGCACCAGCAACACCGCTGAAAGCTCCGCCTCCAGCGCCCGCTGTGGCTGGAAAAAAGCTGGTCAACCTGAACACGGCGACAGCCACTGAGCTGGGTGCACTGCCGCAGATCGGCGAAGCACGTGCCAAAGCAATCATCTCCGGCCGTCCCTACAAGTCAATCGATGAGCTCGTGACGAAGGCAAAGCTGCCCGCCAACGCCATTGACGCGATCAAGGGGCTAGTTGGCGTGCAGTAATCGCCGAGACAACGTGGTACTCTTCGACCCGGTGCCGTTGGTGCCGGGTCTTTTTTGCGCAGGCCGGTTCTTAGCGCCTCATCATGGTCGCCGGTTAATTTGCGCCGGTGGTTAAACTCACTAAGATTAACCAACGCGACTTAAGGCCACCAGTTCCGTTGGCGTTGGCAAGCATTTGCTTTATCGTATTGATAACGATCAAACCGACATCGAGCAAAATTCAGTGCCGTCGGTTCGGGCGGCCTGACCAGCAGGGTCGGCACGGATTTTGCGCTGAGTGACTGTCGCTGGTTAACAACCCGTTAACGGCGGCGCGGTGTTATTAGGGTGAGAGCATCCATGTTATCGGCAGTTACGACCGCGTTTTCAGACGATATTTCGATTGACCTCGGCACCGCCAATACGCTGGTGCACGTCGCCAATCGCGGCATCATCATCGACGAGCCATCTGTGGTCGCCATCCGCTCGCGTGGCGGCATGCGTGAGGTGTTGGCGGTCGGCCAGAAGGCCAAGATGATGCTCGGGCGCACGCCAGAATCGATCGAAACCATCCGGCCGTTGCGGGACGGCGTCATCGCCGACTTCATCGCCACCGAGGAAATGCTGCGCCAGTTCATCAAGCGCGCCAAAACCATGTTCGGGTTCCGCCGTCCGCGCATTCTGATCTGCGTGCCCGCAGGCGCCACACCGGTAGAACGCCGCGCGGTTTATGAAACCGCCGTCTCAGCCGGTGCGCGGAAAGTTTATCTGATCGAGGAGCCGGTGGCGGCGTCGGTCGGCGCGCGGCTGCCGATTGACGAGCCCTCGGGGTCAATGGTGGTCGATATCGGTGGCGGCACCACCGATATCGCGGTGCTGTCGCTCGGCGGCGTCGTGCAGGCCCGCTCGCTGCGTTGCGCGGGCAATGCCATGGACGAAGCGATCATCCGCTACGTCCGCCGCAAACATCAGCTACTGATTGGCGAGGCCAACGCCGAACGCATCAAAATCGAGGCCGGTAGCGCGCTGGTGCAGGTGAACGGTCGGGCGACTGAAATTCACATTCGCGGTCGGGATTTGCGCCAGGGGCGGCCAAAAAGCATCGTGCTCGGCCCGCAGGATATCGCTGAAGCGCTGGAAGATCCGATTGAAGATATCGCGGATTTCACGCAGCGCGCGCTAGAGGACTTGCCACCAGAGGTGTCGACCGACATCTGCGAGCGCGGCATCTACCTGACCGGTGGCGGGGCGCTGCTCGACAAGTTGGATATCGAACTGGAACGCCGGGTCGGCGTAAAGTTCATCGTGCCCGACAACCCCATGCAGTGCGTGATCAAGGGCTCGGCGATGATTTTAGAAGATCTGCCAGCCCGCGAGCATCTGCTGATCAAGCCGTAATACCAACGAGCCTAGCCGTTGACCGTTTGCCAACGCTTTCAGTTTCTTTCGCTTTTCGCCTCCTCCCCGCTTGAGGGTCGTTACGGTGGAGGAGGAACAACCGAAAGAGTCATCGGATTGGCTCGACGGTAAAAAGTGATCCGGAACGGAATTTGCACGTAAACAACGGGCGTAGCTTGAGTTTGCGTCTACAACATCAGGGCAGACCTTTGAATTTTGCACTTGCAGTTTGCGACTAGTGGGTTCAAAAGTTTGGTGTGACAAGCCTGCGGATGATCCGATCTGTGATGATCTGTTACGAAGAATGCGCGTAACTGTTTCAAACAAACCGAGCTGTTTCTGCCGTCGCTTCCAGGTCATTGGTTCCGGGTCTTGCTGCACGCAGCGAGCCGCATTCACGAGCATGTGAAAATACTAAGATACCAACGCCTTAATGCAGCTGGTTTACACGTGGTGGAGCCATGATGGCTTGCGGGCGAATAGCTTCGAGTCGAGCTCTTTCGGGTCCAGTAACTGTAGCGTCGAATGGATTTATGAGCGTATGAAGATTCTACGGAACGATACATTTACACATCGTGGTGGCCCGCGCCGATCAGGCAGCGTGCATGCGGCGCTGCTGTTTGCGCTGGTGTTCGTATCGATGGCGCTAATGATGCTCAGTCGGTTGAACCATCCGTTCATCAAAGATGTGCGCGCCCAGTTCGAAAATCTCCTGTCGCCGGTGCTAAATGCCGCGGTTGTGCCGTTGACGCCGGTTCGCCGCCTGATTGCACGGGTGACGGCCTATAACGACCTGTACGTCGAACTTGACCGGCTGAAGGAAGAAAACCAGCGCATGAGGGGCTGGGAGTGGAAAGCACGGGAGTTGGAGCGCAAGTTTAGCCAACTCGGCAGGCTGGCCCATGTCGTCGAAGAGCCTGGGCTGGAGCATGTGGCGGCGCGCGTCGTAGCAGACAGTCGCGGACCGTTTGCGCGCAGTGCTGTCGTCAGTGTCGGGCGCGACCAGGGCGTCAAGCCGGGCTTCCCGGTCATTAGCGCTGACGGTGTGGTCGGGCGGGTCAACGAAACCGGTCGTGCGGCCGCGCGCATTCTGTTGCTAACAGACCCGAACAGTCGAATCCCGGTGTTTATTGGTCGCAATAGCGTCCGGGCGCTGATGGTCGGCGATACCACGGCCAGTCCGAAGTTGACGTATACCCCGACGTCGGGTGGCTTTGAAGTTGGCGACGAAGTTTCGACATCCGGCGTTGGCGGCCTGTTTCCGCGCGGCTTGCGCATTGGCACCGTGGCCGAGCAGGGGGGCAAACTCGTGGTAGTGCCGCATGCCCGTCTGGATGAGCTGAACTACGTGAGCGTGCTGCTGTTCGACAATCCGACCCTGGAGCTGGCGGATGCCGAGCGGTTGCCGGGCCGTGAGCAGCGTCGTTCTGTGGCCGGGCGAATTGGCAGCTCTGCCGTCGAATACTGAGCTGGCGATTTGAGCGCGGGATCGGCCACTTATCTCGCGATAAATTTAGCGCGTGTACCGTTGGCATGGTGTTTGCTGCGTCCTATGATTGGCCACCCCTAGGGACACGCACGCCATGCCATTGCTGCGCAACATCATTCCATTGGCCTCGGTTGCCGTGCTGACGTTGGTGTCAGCGTTGCCATTTGGCTGGCCTGTGGAACTTCGCAGCTACATGCCGCTGCTGCCTTACACCGTGATCCACTACTGGGCCGTACGTCGCCCACGGCAGATGCCGGAATGGGGCGTGTTTCTGGCGGGTTTGATTGCCGATGTGCTGACGTATGGGCCGCTCGGCTTCTGGTCGCTGACGTTCCTGATCGGTGTGGTCGCGGTCGATGCAACACGGGATATGCCGGACTGGGGGGCGCTGGGCCGGTGGGGCCAGTTCTGCGGCACGCTGCTGCTGCTCGGGTTTTGCCAGTGGCTGGTCAAATCCATCTATGATGTCGAATTGGCGGACTGGCGGCCGATGCTGCTGGCCGTTGTCGCCGCCAGCTTGAGCTATCCGTTGATCGGGTTCGCCCTGCGGCCGCTGCACCGGTTGTGGGGGCGGCCGGAGAACGCCGCAATGAGCCGGACGGCGACACGAAACGGCGATAACCCGACGTTATCCCGCAGCCCGACGTCTTCGACCAGAGGGGGCTGAGAGCGGATGTTCGGCTCAGAAACTGACGATAGCGACCAACGCGGGCGGTTCTCCCGGCGCACGCTGCTGCTGGGTGTCGGCCAGCTCGTCGGCCTCGGTATCATTAGTGGGCGGCTGTATCAGCTGCAGGTGATGGACGGGTCGCGTTACGCGCCGATGGCCGAGGAAAACCGCATCAATCTGCAGATGCTGGCACCATTGCGCGGCCGCATTCTGGATCGGTTCGGCGAGGTGCTGGCGGCCAATCAGGAGAGCTACCGGGCGGTTGTGGTGCCGTCGCTGGCGCGCGACCTGCGCGGTGTTCTGGCGATGCTGGCACGGATTGTCCATCTGCCGCAGGACGAGCAGGATAAACTGATCACCAAATCCCGCACGCAATCGCAAAATTTGCCGATTATTGTGGCCAGTGATCTGACCTATGATCAAGTGGCTGAGATCAATGTGCTGGCGCCGCAACTGCCCGGCGTGCAAACCGAAATTGCGGGCAAGCGCCGGTATTTTCACGGCCATGCCACCGGCCATGTCGTTGGCTACGTCGGCAACGTCGTTAAAGTTGGGTTGAATGATGATCCGGTGCTGAAGCTGCCGGGGGCCCGTGTCGGCCGCACCGGCGTCGAGCTTGGCATGGAAGAAAAGCTGCGCGGCCTCAGCGGCTCGGTGCGGAACGAGGTGGATGCGCGCGGGCGGATTGTCCGCAGCCTCGACCAGAAAGAGCCGGAACGCGGTGATGACGTTGTCGTCACCCTCGATACCGGGCTGCAGAAGATCTTCATGGAGCGGCTGGCAAAGGAACGCCGGGCCGCCGCCGTGGCGATGCATGTGGCGACTGGCGAGGTTGTGGCGATGGCGTCAGTGCCGAGCTTCGACCAGGGCAACATGACGGCGGGCCTCAATCAGACCAACCTGGATAAGCTGCGCGAAGCCGCTAACAATCCGATGCTGAACCGGGCGTCACGTGGGGAGTATCCGCCGGGCTCGACGTTCAAGATGGTGACGGCGCTTGCAGCCCTTGAGGGCGGGCTGATCGACCTCAAAGAAAAGATCGAGTGCACGGGGTCGACGGAAATGGCCGGCCAGGTGTTTCGCTGCTGGAAGCGCAGCGGCCACGGAAATTGCGAGTTGCATCGGGCGCTGCGCGAAAGCTGCGACTGCTATTTCTACGAGATTGCGCGGCGCTGCGGCATCGATGCGATTGCCACGATGGGCGTGCGTCTCGGCTTCGGGCAGGTTTACGACAACGGCCTCAGCCTGCAGAAGCCCGGCGTCATGCCGACCGCCGACTGGAAGATGGGCAAAATGGGCAAAGGCTGGCTGGGTGGAGAAACGCTGCTGGCCGGCATCGGGCAAGGCTTCGTGCTGTCAACGCCGCTGCAACTGGCGGTGATGACCGCACGGCTGGCGAGCGGGCGGGCGATTGTCCCACAGCTGATCCGGCCTGAGGCCGGGGCGCCGCCGCGCGTTTATATGCCACTCGGATTCAAGCCGCAGTTTCTCGACGCAGTGCGGCGCGGCATGTCGGCTGTCGTCAACGAGGACGGCGGCACTGGCAGCGCGGCTAAACTCGAGAGCGGCGAAACGGTGGCGGGCAAAACCGGCACCTCGCAGGTCAGCCGTCTGTCGGCTGAACGGCAAGGCGAGCTGCCGTGGGAACAGCGCGACCACGCGCTGTTCGTCGCCTATGTGCCCGCTGACAAGCCACGTTACGCGCTATCGGTGATCATCGAGCATGGCGGCGGTGGTGGCTCGACCGCAGCACCGATTGCCCGGGATTTGCTGGCAGCGGTACTGGCCCGCGATCCGCTGAGCAAACCCTCCCTGCCAGACATGACCACTGGTCAGGCCAGCCAAACCAAATCACGCGGGTGAGGCGACCATGAGCCCATATTCAACCCCAGACGGTCCTCGTTCAATTGCCAAGAAGCTGATGTCAGTGCATTGGCCGGTGCTCATCGTCACCTGCCTCATCGCCGGAATTGGTATGGCATCGCTGTATTCGGTGGCGGGTGGCCAGTTCAATCCGTGGGCCGAACGCCACGCGCTGCGGTTCGTCATTGGTCTAGCCATGGTGATGGCAATTGCCGTGGTCAGCCTGCGGTTCTGGATGAGCTTGGCATACCCGGTTTATGTCCTGGCCCTGGGGCTATTGGCGCTGGTGCCGGTGATGGGCGTTGACGTGCTGGGGGCGCGGCGCTGGATCGGCTTCGGCGGGATACAGTTCCAGCCCTCGGAGATCATGAAAGTGGCGCTGGTGCTGATGTTGGCCCGCTACTACCAGTGGCTGCCTGCAAACCTGGTGTCGCGGCCGAAATGGGTGGCGCTGCCGCTGCTGGCCATCGCGGCACCGGTCGCCTTGACCTTGAAGCAGCCAGACCTTGGCACCGCCGTGTTGTTCGCCGTTGTTGGTTTGGCGCTGATGTTCCTGGCCGGTGTCAGCAGTTTGTATTTTATCGGTGGCGTCGCCGGTATCGCGGCGGCCTCCCCGCTGATCAAGAGCCGGTTGCACGACTATCAGCTGCGCCGCATCGAAATCTTCCTCGATCCGGACAAGGATCCGTTGGGCGCGGGCTACCACATCACGCAGTCGAAGATTGCGCTGGGATCGGGTGGACTATCCGGCAAAGGCTACATGCAGGGGACGCAGAGCCAACTCAACTTTCTCCCCGAGAAGCACACCGACTTCATTTTCACAATGTTCGGGGAGGAGTGGGGGTTTGTCGGTGTCGTCTGGCTGCTGGTCTTCTACGGCCTGCTGCTGATGCTGATCCTGTCGATGGCGTTCTCGTGCCGCAATCAGTTCGGCCGATTGCTGATCGCCGGAGCGGCGCTGGTGATCTTCATCTACGCCTTCATCAACATGGCGATGGTGACGGGGCTGGTACCCGTCGTCGGCGTGCCGTTGCCGCTGGTGTCGTACGGCGGCACCTCGATGACCACCATTATGTTCGGCCTGGGCCTTGCCATGTGCGGCTTCGTCCACCGCAACACCAGCATCCGCCGCCAGGACCTCGGCGCGGTTTGATGCGGGTCTCGATTTGTGGTAGCGTGAACTCATGGTCGACACGAAACTCATTGCGCGGATCGCCGCAGAGCAAGCTGTCCTTCGTTCTGAGGGGGTGGCACATATCGCCATTTTCGGTTCGCGTGCCCGTGGCGACGCGAAGCCAGACAGTGACCTCGATGTGCTGATCGATATCAACGATGGTGCCAAGTTTTCACTGCTGAATTTGTCGGGTGTGGCGCTGCTGATTGAGGACGCCACGGGTATGCCGACCCAGGTCGTGATGCGCCGGTCTGCTCCTGCCGATTTCCTGAACCGGATCGCCGATGATCTGGTGCCGGTGTTCTAATGGTCAAGCCGGTTCTCGCAGATCGTTTTGTTCATATTCTCGATGCAATCGAGCAGGTCCAGCACCGGACAAGTAGCTTGGACCTTGAGGGCTTCAAACAAGATCGTTTTTTGCAGTTGGGGGTTGAACGCTGCTTGGAGATCATCAGCGAAGCGACGCGACATATCCCGACTGACCTGAAAGATCAGGCACCGTCCATTCCATGGCGGCGGATTTCGGACATTGGCAATCGCATCCGTCATTCCTATCATGCAATCGATAGCGAAATTGTTTGGGAAATAGCACGATCAGAGCTGAACGAGCTGAAGGCGGTGACTGAGAAGATGCGGGACGCGCAGGTCCGCCGGTAGCACTGGTTTTACGCCAGAAGCTTGAACGTTAACTATATGGGGCCAGAATACGGGCTTTTCTTCGCTCGGGCGGAATTTTTGCGAGTTTGCGCAAAAAATATCCGGGTCGCTTGATCCCTCATCTTTGGCGCAACCGCGCCCCGTCCGCTCCAAGCGTACGGCTGTTGTGGGACTTAAATTACGCCGTTAACGATATCAGCATGCGTTTTATCTCTTGACCAGCGTGACGCTACATGCTAGTTTTTTCATACGCTCCGAGACGTGCAAAAACGCCGGGGTGTCCACCTGAAAACATCTGCGCCTGCCGTCCCTCTCCGCCAAGTGGCTGGGAGCAAGTTGGCGTGTTTGCTGGCGTTGAAACCCGCTAAACACTCGGGCCGCCGCTGAGGGCGAAGCGGGATTTGATCTTGGCGAATAGGTGGTCGCGGACTTGGCGATAGCTGGCGAGCACTTGGTCGCGGCTGCCGCTGCCGATCATGATCGAGGCGTCGAATGTTGGCCAATATTCGACGTCGACGGCCATGGTGCGGGTGAATTCGAGTGCCTGGTGGTGGGCTTCGGGTGACAAGGTGACGATCAGGTCGAACGAGCTATCGTTGAGGTCGTGCAGGGTGCGGGGGCGGTGCTGGGACACGTCGATGCCGATCTCGTTCATGACGGCCGTCACGAACGGGTCTGCGTCGCCTTCGCGGATGCCGGCGGACTCGACGTAGATGGAGCGTCCGGCGAGGTGGCGAAGGATGGCGGCAGCCATCGGCGAGCGGACGGCGTTCATCGTGCAGGCAAACAGCACGGCGTTGGGGCGGATACTTGGGGTGAGGCCGGGGGGCCCAGGCGACGGTGGGCCCGGGGCCATCTCAGCCCCTCCAATGCAGGGCGCAGATCAATGTGAACAGCCGTCGCGAGGTGTCGTTATCGAGCGTAATCTTGCCGTCCAACCGGGTGGTCAGCAGGTTGCTACCCTCATCGTGCAGGCCGCGCCGTCCCATATCGATGGCCTGGATCTTGGAGGGGGGGAGGGTGCGGATCGCCTGATAATAGCTGTCGCAGACGATGAAATAGTCCTTCATCACCCGTTTCAGCGGCGTTAGCGACAGCATGTGGGTGATGACGTCGGCGGTGTTGGCATTGCCGACGGTCAGCACCAGCCGGTCTTCTATGATGCCAAGGGTTAGCTTGTACGGGCCGTCGTCGCGGCCTTCGAGGGCGAAGCTGTTGGCATCGAGGATGTCGAAGATCGCGACTTCGCGCTCGTGTTCGACGTTGGC
>JAYSVA010000284.1:0-7587 GCA_043718785.1 Hyphomicrobiaceae bacterium | reverse complement strand
CCATCATCATCGCTAGCAGCAGGCCGTCGGTGCCGCGCTTCTCAACGATGGTGGCGATCAGCACAATGAACGCGCCCGCCGGGCCGCCAATCTGGAAGCGGCAGCCGCCCAGGGCCGAGATGATAAAGCCGCCGACAATCGCCGCGATCAGGCCCTTCTCAGGGGCCAAACCGGAGGCAATGGCAAGGGCCATCGACAGCGGCAGCGCCACCACGGCGACGGTCAGGCCAGCGGTCAAATCCTTACGGAGCGCCACGCCGTCGTAGCCCTCGCGCAGCGACATCACCAGTTCTGGCGTGAATGTGTTGCCCTGAATTGGCGCCGGGTCCCGCCCTTTCGCCCCGTCCATCGCGTCCCCTTTCTGTGAGCCCGATGCTCGCCCCCTTCAAAGCATCAGCCAGTGTGTGACAGCTTCGGACAAAACCGAAGCAACACATTTGCCACGTCTTACGTGGCATCCTTGTTCACCAGCCATTGCAGACGGTGGTCACCCTCTTGGCCGGTGGCGGCGAGGCGCTTGGCCAGGAAAGGCAGCAGCACATCCAGATCCTGGTCGAGCTGCCAGGGCGGGTTGATGATCACCAGCCCGCAGCCGTTGAGTTTTTCCGGATGCCGGGCCGGACGGATCAGCACTTCGGCGACCAGCACTTTGCCGAAGCCGACCTCGGTGATCGTCCGGTGGAACGTCGCAATCGGTTTCAGGTCCTTGATCGGATACCACAGCAGATAGGTGCCGGTTTCAAACCGCCGCCGCGCTTCAGCCAGCCCGTCGGTGATGCGGCGCAATTCGCCCGGCTCCTCGAACGGCGGATCGACCAACACGACGCCGCGCCGCTCCTTCGGTGGCAGCAGCGACTTCAGGGCGTGCCAGCCGTCAACGCCCAGCACCTTGACTTGGCCGTCCTTGTCGAAGAACGCCTCAAGCTGGCGGTGATCATCCGGGTGCAGCTCGTTGACCACCAGCATATCGCCGCGCCGCATCAGATAGCGGGCAATCGCCGGACTGCCGGGGTAGCGGGTGATTTCCGCACCTTCGGCCAACGAGGCATTCTCCGCGCGCACCGCATCGAGGTAGGGAGCCAGCAACGGCTCGAGCCGGGACGGGATCGGATCAGCCTCAGCACCCAGCAGGCGGCCGATGCCGTCATGCCATTCGCCGGTGCGCTCGGCCGGGCCGTGGTTCAGCGCGTACAGGCCGATACCGGCGTGCGTATCGATGACCCGGAACGCCGTATCCTTGCGCTTCAGCCGCTCAATCACGAGCGCCAATATCGCGTGCTTGAGAACGTCGGCAAAGTTGCCAGCGTGGTAGACGTGGCGATAGTTCATGTGACATCCAAACTATGGAGCAATGCCTTCGCCTCGGCATAGCTGTTGACGACGTGATTGGCCCCGGCAGCGCGCAATTTCTCGCCGTGCCCAGGCCTAATGTGTGAACCGGCCAACAGGCCGATGGTGGTCATGCCTGCGGCACGCCCGGCCCTGACGCCCGTCGGGCTGTCCTCGATCACAATGCACTGATCAGGATGGGCTTTGAGCTGCGACGCGGCCAGAAAGAAGATATCCGGATCAGGTTTTCCGCGCGCCACCATGGTCGCTGAAAACACGTTGGGGCCGAAATGATCGGCGAGCTCAAACCGCTGCAGGCTGGCGGCCAAGTACTCTGGGCTGCTTGATGAAGCGACCGCGTGGGCGTGATGCTTGAAGTCAGCAATGAAACTTTTCACACCTGCGACCGGCTGCAAAGCCTCGGCAAAGCGCGCGCGCGTCCTTGCCTGCAGGGTGGGGCGGAATTCCGGTGGCAGTGGTCGGCCAAGCTGAGCGACAATGGCCGCCTCGCTATCGGCCCAGCGGTTGCCCATGTAGCGGTCATACGAGTCGTGCAACGTAGTCGGCAGGCCGTGCTCGGTCAGCATAGCCGCCAGCTCGGTGTTCGCCAGCAGCTCACTATCCGCGACAACGCCGTCGAAATCAAAAATGATGCAGTGCTTCACGCCTTTTTCTCCCAACCGCCCTTGGCGTTCTGCTGCCAATAGGTGACGCCAGCGCCTTTGCCCTTAGCGGCTTTCCACTGCAGCCGCGCCCGCGCCACCGCATCCTCGTCGTTACCATCAAACAGGTACACCAGCCGCGTATACCCGCTGATATCGTCAATGTCGGCGCCTTCAATCAGGAAACGACACGCCGCTCCGTTCGGATTCTCCGGCCCGTCCGTCAGATACACCGGCTGCTGGGCCGCGTCCTTGTCGGCCTTCGTGCCATGTGCCAGAAAACTCTCCGGCTTGTAGGTCCACAGTAGCGTATCGAGCGCCTCAACCCGCTCCGGCACCGCCGTCTGCACCACCGCCCGCCAGCCCTTCTCCAGCGTCTTCTCAACCAGGCTCGGCAGCGCCGCACTCAACGGCTGGCGCTCAAGGTGGAAGAACCAGACTTCGGGGATGGTGGGAGTTGATGGTTTCGACACGACAGGACTTTCGCGGGCAGCAGTGTTGTTGTCTAAGTCAGCTGCTCGCACCTGATATCATGCGGCGCGCCAAGCAGCACCTGTGGCGCACCATACATGTTCAACCGCAGCGAATTCAGGATCACGGACGCCTCGCTCTGGTTTGCGATGTAGCCGCGAAATAGCGGCTGTTGGTACATCGACTGGAAGTCAAGATCAGTGATCGGCGGCTCGAACAGCCCTTCTGCCATGAACGGCTCGATCAAACCAAACCAGATCGTGACAAAATCCCCATCCTGCGTCAGATAGACATTGAGCCGCAGCACGTCGGCCTTCCCGTCAACAACTGCATGGCACCGATACTCGAAGAACGACAGCGTATCAGCCATCGTGAAGTCCGGCAGCAACATGAATCCTGCGGCAGTGGGATCAAATTTGTTCATGGCTGACCTGACCTACAGGGTGACGAGACGACTTGCTTCCTTTAGCAGACACAGTCACTTTGTCCCAAACACATGCTTCAGCAATTTCGAGCCGAACGCAAAACAGGAGGCTTATGCTGCCACATGACTGCAACCCCACATGATTGGCCTAGCGACGTGTTCGCGGCCATGCGCAAGCGCCAAATCAATACCGTCTGCACCATCCCTGATGGCGGGCTGACGCGGCTACTGAACCTCGTCAAAGACGACAAGGACAGCCGCCTTGTCACGCTCTCCACCGAGGAAGAAGGCATCGGCGTTGCCACCGGCTGCTGGCTCGGGGGCACACGCGCCCTGGTCGCCATGCAGTCCTCCGGTGTCGGCAACTGCGTCAACGCCTTTGGCTATCCATTCACATTGCGCGCCCCCCTGCTGTGCATCGTGACGATGCGCGGCCAGTGGGGTGAATTCAACCCGTGGCAGAACCCGATGGGGCAGGCGACCCGCACCGTGATGGAAGCGATGCACGTGCGCTGTTTCCCGGTCGACAAGCCGGAGGAAGTTGGCGAAACCTTCGCCGCCGCCGCCGACATGGCATTCAATGGCCGCCAGTCCACCGCCGTGCTGATCAGTCAGCGCATTGTCGGCGCCAAAGGCTTTGGCCAGGAATAAGGGGCACACCATGAGCAAGACCAAACCAACGACTGCGCCCACCGCGCCGACCTCCAACAAGATCCAGCGCCGCCCGTTCATCGCCGAACTGATGAAACACCGCAACGGCGCACTGATCATCCCAGGCCTTGGCAGCGCCACCTGGGACCTGTCCGCCGCTGGCGACAGCCCGGAATACCTGTATTCCTGGGGCGGCATGGGCCAAGCCGTGCCGACCGCCCTCGGCCTCGCCATTGCCCAGCCAAAAAAGCGCGTCGTTGTCGTCACCGGCGACGGCGAACTGCTGATGGGCATTGGCGCGCTCGGCGTTGTCGCCGATCAGGCCCCCGGCAACATGGCGATCCTGGTGCTCGACAACGAGCACTTCGGCGAGACCGGCCGCCAGACGGGCCTGACCGGCACCAAGACCGACCTGATCGCGGTCGCCAAAGGCTTCGGCATCGCCAACACCATGCTGGTGACTGAGCAGAGCCAGCTGCCGAGCCTGGCTGAGATGCTGTTCAAGACGCCGGGCCCGTCGTTCGCCGTCACCAAGATTGCGCTCAGCCACGATCCATGGTCATTGCCGGAGAAAGACGGCGCGGCGATTGCGCATCGCTTCCGGGTGGCGGTTGGCGTCGCGACGCCCTAAAGCCCGCCAGTAGCAGCAACGTCCTCGGAGTTTAGCAGTGGCGAGCAATCTGACATCTATCGGGCTCGTTTGCGACACCGAGGACAGCTTTGACCAGCTAATGCAGCGGCTTGCGGGTTCCGCCCGCGAGCGGCTGGCATCGGACCCCGGCGACTATTCCATCTGGCGCTCGCTGACCGGGGCAGAGGTCTGGTTCCACGTCACCGGCACCCGAGAACTCGACGGCCAACTGCAGGATCACGAGATCGTCGGTTTCACCCCGTTCTTCGAAGGCATGAGCGACGTCGATATCGAAATCGACGCCGGTTTCCAGCGCCCTGGCGAAAACCCGTTTGAAGGTGCCTTTAAAGCCTGGGTCGCCCCCGATCCCTCGAACGGTCGCGGCGTCCACCCTATCGTCTTCGACTGCATCGATTTTGCCGCGCATCGCGACCGCGAACTGCCGATCCGCTGCCATGCCAAACTCACAGCGTTCGCACGCCAAGTCACGGTTCATGCCGAAGAGGACGATACGCTCGCCGACGACGAACAATCGCAGGCGGCCAAACAGCTGCTACGCTCGTTCGCGCCCGTTGGCATGCGCGGCAAACGACAGGATAGCACCCAGGGCGA
Source organism: Hyphomicrobiaceae bacterium (assembly GCA_043718785.1). GTDB lineage: Bacteria > Pseudomonadota > Alphaproteobacteria > Rhizobiales > Hyphomicrobiaceae > JAYSVA01. The sequence goes on along the minus strand of JAYSVA010000284.1, from coordinate 2,807 downwards.
CAACCTGCCCTCTTCGGATGCCGTGATCATCGGCTCCGTCATCGAACACCGGTTAATGGCGGACCCGGATGGCGGCGCACCGTTCCACTGGCTGCTAGTCGACAGCTTAGCCGCCAGCTTCGACGTCGTCGCCGACCCGTCCGTGCTCAAAGGGACGATTACCGACGGCTGCATGGTCGAAGTTCGAGGTTCGATATTCGGCCGCCTGATCGATTGATAGCTCACCCTTTCCGCTTGCCCAAAAACGCCACCACGGCATCGCGGTGTTCGGCACTGGTGTAGCAGATGCCTTGCGCCTGGCTGCCTTGCGCGAACACCTGCTCGGCTGACATCTCGAAGCTCTGGTTGAGGATGGTTTTGCCCAAGGCCAGCGCCGTCGCAGAACCTTTGCTCAATTCAGCAGCCCAGGCCTGAGCGTCCGCCACCAAGGTTTCAGCCGAAACGGTCCGGTCAGCGATACCAAGGCGCAGCGCCTCATCCGCCGCCACTTTGCGGCCAGAAAAGATCAGCTCCTTGGCCCGCGATAGGCCGACCCGGCGCGGCAGGAAATACATGCCGCCGCCATCGGGGATAAGCCCGCGATTGATGTACGACCACGTGAAAATCGCATCCGGGCTGACCACGATGAAGTCACACGCCAACGCCGTGTCGGCACCAAGCCCGGACGTTGCCCCGTTGACCGCCGCGATGGTCGGCTTCGGCAACGTATGCAGCAGACCCTGAGCATAATGCACGCGCTGCTGGCGGCTCCACCCATTGAACGCCACCTCCCCTGGCGGCGAATTCAACCGCTGCTCCATCCCCGCGACATCCCCACCGGCGCAAAATCCCGGCCCAGCTCCCGTCAACACCAGCGCCCGGATCGCCTTGTCGGCAGCGACGCGCTCCAGCGCAGTGATGAACTCCGACCGCATGTCGTCGCTCATCGCATTGCGCTTGTCGGGGCGGTTGAGCGTTAGCGTGGCAATACCGGCGCTAACCGACAAAGTGATGAGAGAGAACTGGTGCGGAGGAGCTGCTGTCATGTGTGCGTTTCTGGGGTGCGACTTGCGATCAAGCGGAGACGATCGGATCGGTTGATCGTTACACGCTAGGACTTAAGTGGCAGCTGCTGGCCCAGAAACTCTGGAAGGCTAGCACCAATCGTGCGCGCGATCACGCTGCCATATCCGGAGCAAACCGCACGACGAGGGCGCCGGATCACTCCGACGCCCTCGCTGCAACTCTCACTCGCTCACTTCAACAACCCGATTTCCTTGTAGAACTTCGCAGCACCGGGATGCAGAGGCACGGCGAGGCCTTTCAGGGCGGTTTCTTTGGTGATGGACTTGCCCTTGGCGTGGCCAGCATCAAGCATGGTGCGGGTCTTGTCGGACCATGTGGCTTTGACCACTTGATAGATCAGCTCATCGCTGATCTTTGATGACGTCACCCACTGCGCGCCAACCGCAATAGTCTTGATCTCAGGCACGTCCTTGTAGGTGCCAGCGGGGATCACGTCGGGCGCGAAGAACGGCGCGGATTTCATCAGCGCGTCGGCTTCCGGGCCAGAGATTGCCAACAGTTCGATGCCGCCAGATGCGGTCGCCAGTTCGGTCAGGGCCGGATTCGGGAAGCCACCGGTGATGAAGAACGCATCAACCGAGCCGTCCTTCATTTTGTCGGCAGCTTGGTTCGGCTTCAAGTATTCCGGCTTGATGTCTTTCTCGGTGATGCCGTACGCCGCCAGGATTGCTTTGGCGTTGATCAGCGTGCCGGAGCCCGGCTCGTCCAGCGAGACGCGCTTGCCTTTGAGGTCGGCAACAGTTTTGGCGACGCCCTTCTTGACGACGATGTGCACGCTTTCCGGGTACAGGTTGGCGATGGTGCGCAGTTCCTCGACCTTCGGCTTGCCCTCGAACGAGCCGGTGCCGGAGAACGCCCAGAACGCCACGTCTGCTTGAGAGAAGCCCGATTCCATGTTGCCGCCGACGATGCCGTTGACGTTGGCAACCGAGCCGTTGGTGGCAACCGCTGTGGCGATCACGGCCGGTGGGTTCGAGATCGCGCTCGCGATCAGCCCGCCGACTGGATAATACGTGCCCGCCGTGCCGCCAGTGCCGATGCGGAAGAAGGCCGGAGCCTGCGCCAACGCCGTGCCGACGCCCACTGCGGTTAACGCCAGGCCGACAATCGCGGCGCGTTTCGTGATCTTCATGTGTGTCTCCCTAAGACTGTTGGGCCGCGCGTCCGTGAGGCCGCCGACCGTGTTTGAACGTTAGGGGGTGGCTGGCAGATGAGTCAAACTGATGTCGGAGCTACGACCGCACTGCATCGCTCAGCAGCGGTAAGGGCGGCCCTCGGAACCTAGACGGCCCGGTTCGGCCCGGTCATAGTGGGCCCACGCCTACTGGGCAGCATGGTAGAAATATCCGGAGAGATATCATGGCATTAGCTGAAGCCATCCAGAATAAGCCGCCGTTTGACGCCAAGCATCTCGACAAGCTGATGGATGATGCGGGCATTGACGTGCTGATCGCGACGTCCAAACACAATGTGCAGTATCTGCTCGGCGGCTACCGGTTTTTCTTTTTCGACACCATGGATGCGGTCGGCGTGACGCGCTATCTGCCAGCGCTCGTCTACCAGAAGGGCCGCCCTGAGAACACCGCCTACATCGGCTCGCCGCTTGAGAGTTTCGAGAAGGAGCTCGGCAAGTTTTGGCCATCGACGGTGGACCTTAAGGTGGTCGGCAGCAAGGAGACGATGGGGCAGGTCGTCCAGCACCTCGCCAAACTCGGCCCGATCAGGCGCATCGGCGTTGAATC
>JAYSVA010000283.1:0-3441 GCA_043718785.1 Hyphomicrobiaceae bacterium | reverse complement strand
GGCAGGTGCGGTCGTCGTGATCGAACAGGCGAGTGTCCGGCGTGATCATGGCGGTGACGTCATCGCCCTCGACGGCGGCGATGCGCAGGCCCTTGAGGCCGAGTTCGCGGGCGATGCCGACGGCGACTTCAGCGGCGGCGGCGACATTGGCGACACCCATGTTGGTGATGATGCGGGTGGCGCGTTTGCCATCTCTGCCACGTGCCGCGCAATGCCCGAGCACGCCGCGCAGCCGGGCCGCCAGCTGCGGATTGTAGCCTTTAGCCGGGTTAGCCTGCCGGTCGCGGTGGCCGAACGCCATGGTCCGCTCGCCAATTGTCTCGAACATCAGCCAGTCAAGATCGCCCTCGCGTGCCAGATCGATCGCCGGACCAAGCCGATCCGACGAAAACCCCGCACCACAGCCAATTCTCAGCATTTGAGGTCCTCGTTGTACGGCCAGCGGTCAATGCTGACACGGCGGGTCAAGAAAATCCAGGCGTCAGCACATGGACCAGCTGTCCCTTCCAGGCATAGAAAAACCTCGCAACGCAATGTGCCTCGGCCCGGTTTGAGCTTGGTGTTGACGGAACGTCGCGCCGAGGTCCCCCAGCTATCAACTACTCCGTTTGACGCCGAACATCTTGCCATCCGCCTTCTTGATGAACAGATTGGCGAGCGCGTCGTCGACGTTGTCTTTAGTGAACTGAGGCTTTATGCCCTCGAACTTGCACGAGGCCAGCACCTGATCGACGATGAATTTAGGCTGGAAGTAGGCTAGCGGCGCATTGTTGTCCTTCACACCGGCAAGCACTTGCATGTAGATTGCGTCTGTCAGTTCAAGGCCGAGTTTCTTGGCCATGCCGTCGAACACCTTGCGGAACAGCTCTTCCGGCGGCTCCACGGTCTCCAGCTTATAACCGATGCGGCGCTGGAATGCCGGGTCCATCAGATCGTCGGGATGCATGTTGGTCGAGAAAATCACGATCTCGTCGAACGGGATCATCACGCTCTTGCCGGTATGCAGCGTCAGATAGTCGACGCGACTGTTGAGCGGCACGATCCAGCGGTTGAGAATGTCCTCGGGCTTGGCGCGTTGGCGGCCGAAATCGTCGATGAGGAAAGTACCGTTCAGGGCCTTGATATGCAGCGGCGCCTCGTAGTATTTGGCGACCGCGTTATATTTGAGATCGAGCATTTCGATCGTCAATTCGCCACCCGTGATCACCATCGGCCGGTGGCATGCCACCCAACGTGGGTCGATGCGGCTCCGGCGGAGGCTCGCCACACCTTGCGCAGGCGGGCTCGCCACTTCTCGGTGAACGGTCGGATCGAAGATCTTCATGATCTCGCCGTCGATCTCGACGCAGTAGGGTACGTAAATGACATTCTCGAATATCTTGCCGACGATCTCGGCAACGGTCGTCTTGCCGTTACCTGCTGGCCCGTAAATGAGAATGGCGCTTCCTGAATTGACCGCCGGCCCCAGTCGACTGATGAACCGCTCGGTCATGACGAGGCCAGCAAACCCTTCGTCGAGTTTCTTGCGCGTGACAATTTCGTTGGTCACGCGCTGGCGCAGGATGCGGTCCTGGTAGTCCTTGAGCGACACCGGCGCGGGGCCGAAATATTGGCCGCGCTTCAACACGTCGGTGGCAAATTCGCGCCCCGCCCGGGTCAATGTCAGGCGCAATTCCCCCTTGGCTGCGCCGGTTGCCGCCGCTGTCAGCGCCTCCACGAGTTTGCGCTCCTTAGCGTCCTGCAGCAGCTGGTTGACGACGGTGCTGGACAGTTTCAAGGCTTCGGACAACTGCGACGCCGTTTCGAGATTTTCTGCGTACATGCCCTTGATGGCCAATTCGAGCAGGAACACAATATCGATACCTGTTCCAGCCGCCGTCAACGGGGCCTGCGGCGCATCGTCAAGGACCTCGTCGATCTGCTGCCGGGTCAACATGCCAAGTGCGACGATGCTATCGCCGAGGCGGCCGCCATTTGACCTGTGATGTTCGACCGCCCGGTTTACATCTGCGGCTGAAACGAGACCTTTGGCCACCAGGATATTGCCAATATTCATTTTGCACGCCTTTGCTTGCCAACGCATGCATAACCAGCATGCCAACACGACGAAACATCGCTTCACTGCATGAATAGATGCGCGATTCGCATTTTGTTCGATAGCCAGCATTTGCGTGCGAGCAAAGCGTGCAGGGTAATTCAACTGGGGCCGCCTCCAGCTAGAGGCGCTCCCACCGGACATAAAAAAACCGGGCGAGGCTGTGTGCCAAGGCCCGGTTCGAGGTCGTGACCAGCGCATCGTCAGGGCCGGGGGGAAGGCCCAGAGTCAGGGGGCTGGCAGAGAAGGCATCAAAGGGAGGGTCTAGCCTTCATCAGCTGTCCGTCACAGCCAAGTATATACAGCTCTCAGAAATCTGATGCCACAAGCGTCGTGTCTGCATGTCGCCTATGCACTTTTCACGAACCTTCACAACGCAGATGAGAATTGCGCGCAGGAGGATCAAACCGCAAAATTATTCCTTCCACTTGCGTGCGTTGGAAACCAAGAAGTCGCGAAGCACCTGAACCTTCTTCGATGTTTTCAATTCCTCGGGGTACACGAAGATGATCGGCATCGTCGGCAACTCGACATCGCTGAGGACGGGCACCAGATCGGTTTCCTCTTCCGTCAGGTAGTTCGGGATCAGGCCGACACCAATGCCAGAGCGGATTGCATACTTCAGCGCGACGACGCTGTTGGCGCGGAATACCGGAATGCGGGGTGGTTGCCCCTCGCGGCCGGCGGTTTCCAGCCAGCGAATGACAGACAGGTGGTAGGCGGGGGTGCCGCCATAGGAGACAAAGCGGTGCGTGTCGAGCTGCTCCAGCGATTGCGGCGCGCCGAAGCGTTTGACATAGCCAGTGGAGGCGAAGGCCCGGACCTTCATCGTGAACAGGGAGCGTCGGATCAGATCGATCTGCTCGGGTTCGCGGGTCCAAATGGCGACGTCGGCCTCACGCATCGAGATGTCGATCTGCTCGTCGTTGAGCACCAGTTCAACGCGGATGTCCGGGTACAGCTCCATGAACTCACGCAGCCGCTGCGTCACCCAGACGGTGCCAAGGCCGACCGGCGCGGTAATCCGCAAGTCACCCGCAGGCTTCGAGGTGGTGTCGGCGAGCAGCGTCTCGGCGGTGTGCAGCTTGTTCATCACATCGGCGGCGGTGCGATAGAGCATATCGCCCTGCTCTGTCAGAACGAGGCCGCGGGCGTGGCGGTGGAACAGCGCGACGCCGAGGTCCTTCTCCAGGCTGGAGACCTGGCGGCTGACTGCTGATTGGCTCATCCGCAGGGTTTCGCCTGCGTGGGTAAAGCTGCCCGCTTCAGCAGCGGCGTGAAAAATGCGAAGTTTGTCCCAATCCATGGGCGAATTCCTTACGGGGTACCAAGTCGGGGGACTTGGA
>JAYSVA010000282.1:0-7598 GCA_043718785.1 Hyphomicrobiaceae bacterium | reverse complement strand
CCGCTGAAAGTCTGGGTGCCAAGTGGTACACCACGTTCTTCAAGGTGGTGCTGCCGTTGATCATCCCTGGTATGGTGTCGGGCGCTCTGTTTGCCTTCGTCACGTCGTTCGACGAGGTGGTTGCAGTGCTGTTCATCGCTGACATCGAGCAGCGGACGATCCCGCGTCAGATGTGGTCCGGCATCCGCGAGCAGATCTCACCCACCATCCTGGCGGTGGCGACGGTGCTCATCATCATCTCAATTGCGCTGCTGACCACCATCGAGCTACTGCGCCGCCGCTCCGAACGCCTGCGTGGCATCACGCAAAGCTGACCTGCGCGGCATCAAGCAAAGCTGCGTCGCGCCCGAAAGCGACATGTGCCGCCGATGAATTTGTTATCGATGAGAGCCTGTGAATTTCTCCGTGCATTCGGGTTGCAATTGTCGCGAAAATGTCACAGTTTGCAGGTCTGGTGATTGGCATCGCGTCGCTGACACGCCGCACTGTTGCGAATTCAGAACTTTTAAGTGCAGCGGCGGAGACCGAGGCGGGCAATCAGCATCCGCAGCGTGATCGGTGGCTCAAACAGGAGGGGCGGTAGTCATGGCTGATGCAAGCTACGCGCCTAACGGCGGCGACGTTGCGCATGCTGCCGCTTCCGGCCAAGCGTCCGCCCCCTCATTCGATGATCAGGGCCTACCCGAAACCCGACCGCTAGCGTTCTGGATCGGCCTGTCGGTGACCGTGCTGGCACTCGTGTCTGGCCTAGCAACTTATCTTATTCTCACCGGCCTGACGCCGATTGTGCCGCGCAACAAAGTCGTGTTTTGGGTGCTGGCGATTAACGCAGTGCTGATCATCGCGATGATCACCATTGTCACCTGGCAGGTGCGGGATTTGCTGAAGGCCTGGAAGGCCAAGGTGCCGGGTGCACGGCTGCATATCCGCATTGTCGCGCTGTTCAGCATCATTGCCGCTGTGCCGACGCTGCTGCTGGCAGGCGCTGCCACGACGACGTTTGCCCGGACGTTTGACAGCATCTCGCAGCGCACCCGGCAGATTGTCGAGAACTCGCTGGATGTGGCCAACGCCTACCTGGAAGAACACGGCCAAGTGATCCGCACTGACATCGTCAACATGGGCAAGGACCTCGACGACGCTTCGCCGTCGATCAAGGCCGACGACAAGAAGTTGCGGCAGCTGCTGTTGGCACAAGCTGGGTTGCGTGATTTGCCCGCCGCTTACGTGATTGATGCTGAAGGCAAGTCGTTGCTGGCGGCAATTGAAGACCCGAAGCTGCCGTATCTGGCGCCACCGGCCAATATCATCGCCATCGCCGAAGGTGGGCAAATCCCGCTGCTGATGCCGAACAATACCTACCGGGTGGCGGCGATCACCAAGCTGGCCAAATATCCGGGTAAGTATCTGTACGTCGTGCGTGGCGTCAGTCCGAAGGTGATGGGGCATCTGTGGCGCACCCAAGCCGCGTTCGCCGAGTATGAGGAAACCCGCAAGCGGCGCGGCGAGTACAAGTTCGCGCACGGTTTGATCTATTTCACGCTATCGTTGACGGCGCTGTTGGCGGCAATCTGGGTCGGCCTATGGTTCGCGGGTCGGTTTGTTGCGCCGATCCGCCGGTTGATCGAAGCGGCCAGCCAGGTGTCGCGCGGCAACTTGAACGTGGCGCTGCCCGTTCGACGCGGGGAAGGCGATCTCCGCCGTCTGTCGATGACGTTCAACACCATGACCGCGGAGCTGAAATCGCAGCGCGATGCCCTGGTCAACGCCAACGAACAGCTGAACGAACGCCGTGCCGTCATGGAAGCCGTGCTAACAGGTGTGTCGGCAGGCGTTCTCGGCATTGATGCGCGCGGCGTGATCACATTGGCCAACCGGTCGGCCGAGCAGCTGCTGGGCGTCAGCGAGGGCAGTCTGATTGGCCAGAAGCTTGATCAAGCCGTCGCGCAGTTCGGTGGTCTGGTTTCCGATGGCCGTGCCATCAGCGGGCGGGCCCAATCGCAGATCACCTTACAGGTGAATGGCGACGAGCGGACCTTCGCCGTCCGCGTAACCCATGAAGACCGCATCCACGACGACTTGGCTGAACTGGCTGACGTTGTGCCGATCGAAGGCGCTGTGGTCACCTTCGACGACATCACGGAGCTAGTATCGGCACAGCGCTCGTCGGCCTGGGCCGATATCGCGCGGCGTATTGCGCACGAGATCAAGAACCCGCTGACACCGATCCAGTTGTCGGCCGAGCGCCTGAAACGCAAATATAGCAAGGCGATCACCGAAGACCGTGAGATCTTCGACAAGTGCACGGATACGATCATCCGGCAGGTCGGCGACGTTGCGCGGATGGTCGACGAGTTCTCCTCGTTCGCCCGCATGCCGACGCCGCAGATGATGCGCGGCGACCTGCGCGAAGCCGTGCGCGATCCGGTGACGCTGTTCGAGATGGGCACCAACGGCATCGTCGTCGGTCTGTCGATGCCAGAACAGCCGATCATGATGTCGCTGGATCGCAGCCTGCTCAGCCGTGCCCTGACCAACCTGGTCAAGAATGCCGCTGAGGCGATCCAGACAGTGATTGATGCGCCGGACTGCCCGAAAGATTACAAAGGGCGCATTGAAACTAACGTCAGGGTGCAGGGCCAACGCGTCATCATTGAGGTGATCGACAATGGTATGGGATTGGCGAAGCAGAACCGGTCGAAGCTGTTGGAACCCTACGTTACGACCAAAGCTAAAGGCACCGGGCTGGGTTTGGCCATCGTCCAGAAGATCGTCGAACAGCACGGCGGCGCGCTGACTTTAGATGATGCACCGCCAGCTCCGGACCGCAAGCGCGGGGCGATGGTGCGCATTACCCTACCGATCCGGAGCGACGCGGCAGCGCTGAGCAGCGTCAAGCCGACCGACGAACGTATGCCCGACAATTTGCGGTTGGCCCCACCAAGGCCCGCTGCCGCTGAGTGACTTTCTAACCAGTGCCTTGTGCGGCCCCCGCCCGCAACGTGCATGACTGCAACGACAACTGACTAATGGAGCAAACCCATGGCATCTGACATCCTGGTTGTGGACGACGAAGCCGATATCCGCGATCTCGTTTCTGGTATCCTTGAGGACGAAGGGCACCGCTGCCGCCTCGCCCGCGACAGCGATGAAGCCTTGCGCGCCATCGAGGAGCGCCGCCCGCAGTTGGTGATCCTGGATATCTGGTTGCAGGGCAGTCGGCTCGATGGCCTTGAAGTGCTGTCGGTGATCAAGAAGGTGCACCCGGATCTGCCGGTGGTCATCATCTCAGGCCACGGCAACATCGAAACGGCGGTGACGGCGATCCGGCGCGGTGCCTATGACTATATCGAGAAGCCGTTCAAGGCTGACCGGATGTTGCTGGTGACGATGCGCGCGCTTGAGGCGTCGCAGCTGCGCCGTGAAGTCAAGCAGCTGAAGGAGCGCTCGACGCATTCGGCTGAGATGATCGGCAAGTCAGCGGCGATCAACCAGCTCCGCACCCAGATCGAGCGGGTGGCCCCGACCAACAGCCGTGTGCTGATCCGTGGCTCGTCGGGCGCCGGCAAGGAAATCGCGGCACGCTTCATGCACGGCAAATCGGCCCGTGCCGACGGCCCGTTCGTGGTGCTCAACGCCGCCGCGATGGCACCTGACCGGGTCGAGGAGGAACTGTTCGGCACCGAGGACCGCACCGGTGGTCCGCGTAAAGTTGGCGCATTGGAAGAAGCGCACGGCGGCACGCTGTACATCGACGAAGTCGCGGATATGCCGCTGGAGACCCAGGCTAAGGTGCTGCGGGTGCTCGTCGAGCAGAAGTTCCTGCGCGTCGAGGGCAGCCAGAAGGTGTCAGTCGATGTCCGCATCATCTCGTCGACCTCGCGCGATCTTGAGCGGGACATGACCGAAGGCCGGTTCCGCGAGGATCTTTATCACCGTCTGAACGTCGTGCCGCTGCGGGTGCCAGGCCTCGCTGAACGGCGCGAGGATATCCCAGAGCTGACCGCCTACTTCATCCAGCAGGTGGCGCAGACCTCGGGTCTGGCCCCGCGCAAGATCGGCGAAGATGCAGTGGCGGTGCTGCAAGCGCACGACTGGCCGGGCAACGTCCGCGAGCTGCGCAACAATATTGAGCGCGTGATGATCCTGACCGGTGGCGAGCCGGATAGCACCATCACTGCCGAGATGCTGCCGCAGGAAATCGGCTCCAACGTGCCGCTGCCAGTCAACGGCGGCTCCGAACATTTGATGTCCCTGCCGCTGCGTGAAGCCCGCGAAATCTTCGAGCGCGAATACCTGCTGTCACAAATCAAACGCTTCGGCGGCAATATCTCTCGCACCGCGGAGTTCGTGGGGATGGAACGGAGCGCACTGCACCGCAAGCTCCGCGCCCTCGGCGTCTCTTCTGATCAGCGCACTGGGCAGGTGGTTTAGTGGACCAAAAGTGCCCGATCTGGGGTGTGCAAGCGCACGTCCAACCATTGCTCGATGTACCAGAGGCCTACGAGGTGCTATCACCCCGCGCCGGAGGACGGTATCGGATTACCGGCCGTACGAAGCGTAGTTGGCTGCCTGACGCGCTCAAAGAGGGAAATGCCGATCAGCAGAATGCTTTCAGAGCAAAGCTGACAACTCTGATTATCAATGAAAGTCGCTTTGATAGTGTTCCAACCATTGACGACAAGGCGATTGCATCGGCAAAGATAGCGCGGCGGCTACCAATCGGAACGCGATTGGATCGCCTGCTCGAACAACTCTATCGCAAAAATTCAAAGCTAGGGCAGGTGGTAGGATTTTCCGCAGTTGATCCAAACTCGCCTAGCGGTTTCTTTACTGATTACGAATTTATTGGCTCCGCGAGGGCGGCAGCTGAGTGTGCCGATGGACCAAACTTCACTTCAACGGGTGGAGAACTTCACTACTTAATGGAAGCACTACAAAGTCGCGATTTCGTCGACAATCCCATCAAACCGACAATTACTGTCGCAGGCCACGCCCGCCTAGCCGAGCTTGAGCAAATTGCCGTCGATAGCTCGCAGGCGTTTGTCGCGATGTGGTTTTCCGACAGCATGACGCCGGTCTACGACAACGGCATCGATCCTGCCGTCCGGGCAGCGGGTTACGTGCCGTTCCGTGTGGACCGCAAAGAGCACAATGACAAGATCGACGACGAGATTATTGCCGAAATCCGCCGTTCACGGTTTCTGATTGCTGATTTTACCAGCGAACCAGAAAAGCCACGCGGTGGCGTTTACTTCGAGGCTGGCTTCGCCAAGGGGCTTAACATCCCAGTGATCTGGATGTGTCGGAAAGACATGATCGACAAGGTCCACTTCGATACCCGCCAATATGCCCACATCGTCTGGGAAAACGAAGTCGATCTTGAAAAGCAGCTGCGCCTCCGCATCCTTGCTACAATTGGTCAGGGGCCAAGCTACAACCACTGACACTCCCCCTTCTCGTCTTGGCCGCGTAGGCGGCCATCCACGACAACAGGCCGCAAACGCGGTGATAACAGCAGTTAACTGCTCGTTAAACGGTCAGTAATCTCTAGCAGCACCATAGGGTTGAGACTTGTTGTGGATGGCCGCCTCCGCGGCCATGATGAGAAATTGGGGCTTGTTTTGGAGTTCTCATGTGCTTGATTTGGTTTAGCTACGCCGCGAGGCAGCGGTTTTGTGAGCCCCATGTGACACGAGAGTGAAGCAGCAGCTTCGTCGACGAACGCGCTAAAGCTGCCTTGGTTCGGCCTAGGTTCCGCCTGACATCTGTTAGCATGGAGCGCACATTGTCACGCCCCGGCGAATGAGGTTTCATACTTCATGACGTCGCCGGGAGCGAGCCCGCGCATATCTCTATTGGGAGCTTGAGCTCATGGATCGTCGTAGTTTCATCAAGAACAGTGGCGTTGCCGCTGCTGCCGTATCAACCGCCGGACTGACTACCGAGGCGGCAGTTGCCGCAAAGAACGTCCCGGTCGTCGCATCTCCGGCCATCGTCAAAGGCACGCGAGAACTGGCGTTTGGCTCAACTGTTCCGTTTGAACATGGTCCGGTCGGCGCTAGCGCTGAACGCTTAGCGCGCCGTATCGAAACCGCCTCGGGTGGGCGCATCCGCGTCATCTCCCGCCGCATCACCAATAGTGCGTTGACCAGCGTGATGATCGGCGAAACCGACATCGCGTTCGGTGCAGAAAACCATAGCCTCTCGTTCCATCGCGCCTATGCCTACTTCGCGGGCCTACCATTTTACTCCGGTCTCGATCCGGACGGTCTGCAGGCTTGGCTCACGGTCGGTGGCGGCCAACTGCTGTGGGACGACCTGTCGGCTGATTTCAACGTCAAGTCGATCTTGGCTGGGCACACGGGTCGCCACCCTGGCCTGTGGCTGACCAAAGAACTGACCACCGTTGCTGATTTCAAAGGCCAGGTTCTTGCGGTCCCAGGTCTCGCCCGTGATGTCGTGCGGGCGCTCGGTGGCGATGCGCTAGCGTTGCCCGCCGACCAACTGGCGGCAGCGCTGAATGATGGTCGCATCGTCGGTGTCGAATTCGGCGGCCCGTATATCGGCATGATGAGTGGCCTCCACACGGCTGCGAAAATTCATATCGGCCAGGGCATCAGCAATGCGGGTTCAACCTACTCGTTGAGCGTGCGCCGCACGCTGTGGGAGCAGCTCTCAGCGGCGGATCAGGCGCTGCTCGAGGCCTGCGCGGCGGAAGAAACCCGTAACATGCTGTCGGAGACCACGGCACTGAACCCGATGGCCCGCATGGCACTCACGCAGGAGCACGGTGTCACGTTTGAGCACTTCTCCGGCGAACTCATCGGCGCACTGTCGCGCGCTGCCGATGACGTGGTTGCTGAGGTTGCCAGCACCGATGCCAAAGCCCGCCGTATCGATGACAGCTTCATGGCGTTCCGCGAACAGATGACGGGTCTCGGCCGACGTACTAGTGGCGATAAAGTCGCCTGACTTGGTTGTCGTCTTGATCGACTTAAACGGGCCTTTCCGTCAGATGATCAGTAGGGCTTGTCATTAGATGGTGATTCGATGTATTTTTGCATCGGCCATCGCGAAATCGGGTGAGCCAAAGATGGCAAGCAGCTGAGGAGACATCGGCAATGAAAGTCGACTACGTTCCCGACATGAAGAAGTATGCGCCAAATGCCGATGAAAAGGCCGTCAAAGCCATCATCAAGCACCTTGGAATTGCGCTACAGGGCGTTGATTCGTCAGGGGTTGCCTGCTCATCAAAAGCTGAATGCGAAACGGTGCGCGAGCGATGGCTGAAAAAGAAGCTGCAGTTGACCCAACCGGACGCAGAGCTCGACAAAGCCATTGCCGATGTCTGCAAACTGATGAAGGGCGAGGCGCATAAGCATCGGGTGGTGGTCTACTATCTCCTCGCCGACAAGTTCGGCAAAGTCGCCAGCCTTTGAGCTGAGCTGCCAACCTCGGAGCTATATGAGTTTTGAGGCGGGCTTCGGCCCGCTTTTTTTGGCTCTTCGCTGTTTCAAGTGGGTAGCCGCAAATCCAGTTTTCCGGCGATGAGGTAGGTGATGGCTTTGAGGTTGCGGAGCGAGCGGTAGCCGCGC